>SVGO01000102.1 GCA_015056305.1 Clostridiales bacterium
TGCCTCTTGAATCTCCTCAGAGCACTTTCCAGGGATTCATTCTCACGAATACGGATCTCAGACATCTAGTATCCCTCCCCTCGGCTCAATCATTCGACGATCCATTGCGTCAAATTCGCCGTCAATGGAGTACCGTACGCTTAATTATAGCGCAACAAACCCTATTCGTCAACCGCATTTTTCATTTTCTTCAAAAAGTTTTTAGGCATATTCTCCCCAAAAGGTTTGTGCGGTTTTTAGTCGGTCTGTGTCAGGCGTTCTCTTTCCAAATCATCAGACTCGACCGCCGAGAATCGCGCCTGCAAAGTTCCAATGCTCACAGCACAGCCGATCAGGCCATTTCTCCCGCCATCGCCTTGCCGCCGAGCACATGCAGATGCAGATGCTTCACCGTCTGCTGCGCATCGGCGCCGCAGTTGGACACGACGCGGAAGCCGCTGTCCACGATGCCTTCCATCTTCGCCACCTGGGCCGCCGTGCGCATCAGATGCGCGAGCAGCGCGTCGTTCTCATCCTTGGCATCATACCAACCGGACACATGCTTTTTCGGGATCACCAGCACATGCACCGGCGCCTGCGGTGCGATATCGCGGAACGCGAGCACCTGCTCGTCCTCGTAGACCTTCGTGCTGGGGATCTGGCCCGCAGCAATCTTGCAGAACAGACAATCGTTCATTGAATTATCTCTCCTTTAAATCATATTCATGCATCTTTCAATTGTTTCAAATAACCAACGACAAGCATTCTTTACTCGAGCTGCCGTAAAGAGCTTCATTCTTACCCAGTCAATTAGCACACATGCTGTAAATACGCCAAATGCTGCAAGCATTACCGCCGGCACTAAAGCAACAGGGTGGATCGAAGCCATACATGCAAACGCATCCGCCAATACTTCTCCGAATACGTAGGGGTTACAGTGAATCAGATATACGCCAAATGTCAGCGGAGCTGCAAAGGCGATATACTTCGTTATTCTCCTGGAAGGTTTCCATTCCGCAAATAGTATCAGCAACGCAATCGCCTGAATCACAACAAACACTGATGTGTAACCAATCAAGAAATCAGGCTTGAGCGTTCCTCCAAATATAAACGGAATTATATTGTCGCCAATTAACATGTCTGTCAGCCAGATTGCAGTCGTAGCAATGCTATAAACAACGATTCCATGCCTCTTGCAAAAAGCGTACAAGCAGCTTTCCGCCCCATATAGCCGTATATATCCACCAGTCAGATACAGCATCATCAGCCACCATACACTATATCCCTCATGCAGATTGAAGCGATCAGCCTGCAGAATCGTTGGATATACTGAGAACACAACAAACGCGCTGCAAAGTGCAAGCTTTAATTCTCTTTGGGATACTGAATTCAGCAACGCATTCATCAAGGGAATGAAAAAACTCATGGCAAAATACGCCGTATAGTACCAATAATTATTATTGCTGACAGGGATCAACGCCTGCTTCCATG
This sequence comes from Clostridiales bacterium, assembly GCA_015056305.1. Classification (GTDB taxonomy): domain Bacteria; phylum Bacillota; class Clostridia; order Christensenellales; family Aristaeellaceae; genus Ventricola. The sequence continues at coordinate 1,471 of SVGO01000102.1, forward strand.
CAAAGCTCGGAACCTTTTGCGGCATTACCTTCCCTAAAACCCACGCTGCAATTAAGCCATAAAACACCACTTGAAGCCATAGATAGAGAATGTTTGACATTCTGAACCTAGATTTTACGCCCACATAGCCAGAGATTAATGCATAACAATTTACCGCACAGTACGAAGCGATTTCCATAAACCACGCCGGCGAATACTGGCCGGTTCCTCTCTGAACCGCATCCAGAATACCGCCCTGTCCCAGCACATGTAAGACCACAATCATATACATGGCCAGTATTCTCAATGCATCCACTCCGTAGTTTCTCTTTTCAGCCATTTTCTTGCATCCTCTCCGGAATACTCACAGCCTTCCGGTCAGTCCAGCATCTTCTCTTCCCGTAATCATCACATACACTATACTGCCCGGCTGCGCATTCTCCACGCGCACATGCATATACCCGCCGGTATAGCCTACACCAAATCCTTCGCTGTCAAGCTCTTCAATGAGCACCGCTTCTTCCTTGCCCACGCGGCTTTCAAGCGCAGTGCGCTCAAGCTCCTTGCCCACGGCAATCAGCTGCCTGGCGCGCTCCTCGCGGATGTGGCGCGGAACCGCACCTTCCATCACAGCGGCTTTCGTGCCCTCGCGCTCGGAATACGGGAAGACGTGCATCCGCGCAAAGCCCGCCTTCCGGCAGGTATCGACCGTCTGCGCGAATTCTTCCTCGGTTTCGCCCGGGAATCCGGTCATCACGTCCGTTGTCAGCGCGCAGTCCTCAAATGCCTCGCGCAGCATCGCGCACGCCGCAAGGAATTCACCGCTGGTATAGCGCCTGCGCATGCGCGCAAGCACGCTATCGCTGCCCGACTGCAGCGCCAGATGGAACTGATGGCAGACCTTGGGCAATTCCTTAATGCCTTCGACAAACTCCGCCGTCACGATCACCGGCTCCAGCGAACCCAGACGGATGCGCTCAATGCCTTCGACCGCATGCACCTCGCGGATGGCGTCCAGCAGCGTAATCGCGCCATGCTGCTCACGGCCATAGCTGGTCAGGTGAATGCCGGTGAGCACCGCTTCCTTGAAGCCCGCATCGGCCAGGCTCTCGGCCTCGGCGCGGATCTCATCGAGCGGACGCGAGCGGATCGGACCACGAACCGACGGAATGATGCAGTACGTGCACCAGCGGTCGCAGCCCTCCTGAATCTTCATCGTCGCGCGGGTGTGCCCCTCGTGTGCATGCACCATCAGATGCTCAAACGGCGCCTGACGCAGCGTTTCCACGGCGATGAGCGCACAATCGCTTTCCATCGCCTGACTCAGCAGCTGCACCACCTCGCCGCGGCGCTGCGTGCCCAGCACCAGGCGCACGCCCGGCAGCTTCAGTTCATCCGCTGCGCGCTGGGCAAGGCAGCCCGTCACCACGATCGCCGCCTCCGGGTTCTTCCTGTGGCAGCGCCGGATCGTCTGCATGCTCTTTTTATCGCCCGTGCCCGTCACCGTGCAGGTGTTCACGACGTAAATGTCTGCCTTTTCTTCAAATTCTACCGTGCGGCAGCCTGCCTCTTCAAAGCGCTCGCGCATGGCCTGCGTGTCATACTGATTGACCTTGCAGCCCAGCGTATGAAAGGCTACCGTCTTGTTTGCGATCATGAAAATAACGATTTCTCCCTTTATTCGATATCGGCAGCCTCAAACGGCGCAATCTCCTTCATCACGCCGCTGGCGAGCACATAGAATCGGCTCTTCAGGCCGCCGCAGAAGTCATACGGATCCTTCTCCTGATAATCCTTGGTGAACGCGCCGCGCTCGAACACGACGGAATAGATAAACACGTCCAGCTGATCGCCGGTCTTCTCGTCGCGGCGCTGCGTGTAAGCGGAGACGACGATCTTCTTTGCCTGCGGCACAACGTTAAGCGCATGGCTGGCCACGTACTCACCCAGACCGAACACGCAGGTGCGGTAATCCTCATACTGCTGCTTCTTGGTCTTCTTCTTGATCTTGATGGTGCCGTCCGCCAGTTCGGAGAGCGCGTTCTGCGGCATATCCTCGATCTCCGGCAGATCCAGGTCGATCATGACCGTCGCCTTGTCGGCAAGCACCTCGGTCTGGATGGCAAACTCGATCGGCGCTTCGCTCTCTGCGAGCCAATCCTCCAGCGCCGCCTCGGCCTGATCCGCCGCAAGCACGCCTTCCGCAGCCGCGTTCACATCGGCCGACTGCTGGTGGATGTTGATCAGCGCGATCTCCTGCGCAATCGCTTCCATCTCCGCGTCGGACGGGCGGGACGGATCCTTCTTCGCCGCAGCCTTGCCGACAGAAGACTTCCCCTTCTTTCCCTTGGCGGCCGTCTCGGTTTCCGCCGTCTCTTCAGCAGTCGCCTTGCCAAAGCCGAACACGCCGCCCAGCTTCTCCTTGAGCACCTTGTCCAGGCGCACGCGATCATACACGCCCGTGCCCGGAATGCTCCAGTTGAGATACGCACCCTTGGTGCCCACATTCAGAGAAACGGGCAGACCGGTGCCCAGCGTGAAGCTCGCGCCGGTTTTGGAGAGATTGAGCTTGACGCCCTTGGTAACCTTCAGACTTTTACGAAAACGCATATGCCATCCTTCTTTCGTCCAGTATTGCTGTGTACATTATAAAATAAGGCGGGGATTCTTGCAAGTCCCCGTCTTATCTATCCTGTTATTCCATTTCGCCGCGATAAGCCATGACCATGGTCAGCGCAGCCAGTCCCGCCGTCTCTGTGCGCAGGATGCGCGGGCCGAGCGTGACCAGCTTCGCATTTGCGTTTTCAGAAAGCCACATCGCTTCCTTTTCGCTGATGCCGCCTTCCGGGCCGATCAGGATGCCGATGCGCAGATCTTCCTTGTCCGCATACGGCGTGAGCGCCGCTCGGACGCTGCCGTCGCGCGCCGCCTCCCATGGGACGATGAGCACATCCAGCTGCGCAAATTCATCCTTCAGCTGCGCAAGCTTTTTGACCTCGAGCACCTCCGGCACTGCCGTTCGCGCACACTGCTTGACCGCCTCGCGCGCAATCTTCTGCCATCGCTCGATCTTCTTAGCTGCGTCTTTACCCTCGAGCTTCACCACGCAGCGCTCCATCGCCACAGGGCGAATCGCATACACGCCCAGCTCCGTGGTCTTCTGCGCGATCAGCTCCATCTTATCCGCCTTGGGCAGGCCCTGATAGAGCGTCACCTGCGTTTTTGCCTCCGTGGGGCGCAGTTCGCCGCGGATGGCAACAGTCACGATCCCATCCTCAATCACGGCAATGCCCGCCAGATAGTGCGTCGGCTCGCAGACCAGCTCCACCTCGTCGCCCACCTCAAGCCTCAGGACGCGCAGCGCATGCCGGGAATCCGCTTCATTCAGGCGCGCAGCACCATTCTGGATACCGCTTTCATCAGCAAAAAATCGATGCATACTCTTCCTCATTCCTCGCGAAATATGGGATGCGTTGGACTTCCGCCCAAACCCGCTTGAGGGACACTGATCCGGGGAACTCGCATAGTCGCGCAAGCGCTCCTTGCGATTCCCGACACTTCGTCTGCCTGTTTCCGCCACTGGCGGCGGCAGACTTCGGTCCCCCAAACCCCTTCTTCGCTTCGCGCATATATCAGTTTATTCTGAAGCCTTCGCCGCCAGGCAGACCCAGGAGCCCTTTGCCAGACGATTGCACACGGTATAGCCCGCCGCAGAGAGCGCCGAGAGCACATCGTCCTCGCGCTCGCGGATGATGCCGGAGCAGATGAACGTGCCGCCCGGAAGCAGATGCTTCTTCGCCGGACCGCACAGGAAGCAGATCACATCCGCGATGATGTTCGCCACGATGACGTCAGCCATCTCGTCCGCCTTTTCCAGCAGATCGCCGTGCACCACGCGCACCTGATCGGAGAGACCGTTCTTTTCGGTGTTCTCCGCCGCAACCTTCACCGCCAGCTCGTCCAGATCGATCGCCAGAACATCGCTGGAGCCCAGCTTCGCCGCCGCAAGGCCGAGAATGCCGCTGCCGCAGCCCACGTCGATGGTCTTGCAGCCCGGGGTCACATACTTTTCCAGCTGTTCCATGCACATGAAGGTCGTCTCGTGCGTGCCGGTGCCGAAGGCCATGCCCGGGTCAAGCTCGAGCACGAGGTCGCCTTCCTTTTCCTCATAGGCTTCCCAGCTCGGCTTGATGACGAGCCTGCTGCCCGCGCGGAAGGGCTTATAATACTTTTTCCAGTTCTCCGCCCAGTCCTGCTCCTGCACGTTCTGATGCTCGAGCTTCAGGCTGCCGATATCAAAGCCCATATCGATCCGCTTGATTTCAGCGAGCTTCTCGCCCACCAACAGCATGATCTCCTGCACGGAAATATCGTTCTTAAAATACGCCTTGACGAGCACGTCCTCGCTCATCTTGGCGAGCACTTCCTCGTCGATCATATCCCACATGCCGTCTTCCTTCTTGGAGGAGGTCACGTCATATCGATCCTCGATCGACGTGCCGACAGCGCCGGCGTTCATGAGCACCTCGCTGACGATATCCGCGCCCATGGTCGTGGTATGCACTACAGCTTCAAGCCAATCCATATCTCAATTCTCCTTAGTCTTCTTAAAACCGCCGCGAAGCGGAAATGGGGTCTGGGGACTGGTCCCCAGGCGGGTTTAAGGGCGGCAGCCCTTACGTATCCTGTGCGCGAATCGATGGAGAAACGCCGGGCTGCCGCCCAGACCCCTTCTTCACTTCGCGCTTGCTTCAAGATGCTTTTCAGAAAAAGCCTGAATAAGATTAATTCTTACTCAGGCTTATAAATTCCTTTATTTCTTGTCAAACTTTTCCTTGAAGCGTTCGGCGTTTTCTTTGATGTAGCTTTTCACCTGATCACCAAAGCTCTTGCGCTTCTCGTACTCACGGCCGGAGAGCGAATCCTCGAACTGGCGCAGCAGATCCTTCTGCTTTTCGCCCAGATGCTTGGGCACCTCCACATGCACCGTGAAGAACAGATCGCCCTTGCCCGTGCCGCGCAGCTGCTGGATACCCTGGCTGCGGATGCGGAAGGACGTGCCCTCCTGCGTGCCCGCCGGGATGCTGTACTTCATCGTGCCCTCGAGCGTCGGCACGTCGATATCGCCGCCCAGCGCCGCCTGCGTGAAGCTGATCGGCACATCGCAGTACAGATCGTAGCGGTCGCGCTTGAAGATCTTATGCGGTCGCACGCTGCAGGTCACATACAGATCGCCGGCCGGTCCGCCGTTGCGGCCCGGTTCGCCCTCGCCCGGGATGGTCTTGAAATTCTGGCCGTCGTCCACGCCGGCGGGAACGTTCATCGTCACCGTGCGCGTCACGCGGGTGAAGCCGCTGCCCGAGCACTTCGTGCAGCGATCCTTGATCGTCTTACCCTTGCCGCCGCAGGTCTGGCAGGTGCGCATCGTCTGCACCTGACCGAACGGAGAATTCATCGTCACGCGCTGCTGGCCGCTGCCGCCGCAGGTCGGACAGGTCTGCGGCTGGGTGCCGGGCTTCGCGCCGGAGCCATGGCAGACGTCGCAGGTCGCGTTGCGCTGGAATTTGAATTCCTTCTTGCAGCCGAACGCCGCCTCTTCGAACGTCAGCGTCAGGTTATACTGCAGGTCGCTGCCGCGCTGGGGCGCGTTCTGGCGCTGCGCGCTTCTGCCGCCGCCAAAGCCGCCGAATCCGCCGCCAAAGCCACCGCCAAACATATTGCTGATGATGTCCTCGAAATCGCCGAATCCGCTATAGCCGGCTCCACCGCCCATGCGCGGATCCTCATGGCCGAACTGGTCATAGCGCGCGCGCTTCTGCGGATCGGAGAGGACCTCGTAGGCCTCGTTGATCTCCTTGAATCGTGCTTCGGCTTCCTTATCGTCGGGATGCAGGTCCGGGTGGCTGGCCTTGGCCGCCTTGCGGTATGCTTTTTTGATCTCGTCATCCGAGGCGCCCTTGGCTACGCCCAGCACCTCGTAATAATCTCTCTTATCTGCCACAGCAGTCACCACCTATTCTGAAACTTGCTGTAAACCGCGCGATGCCGCCGCCACAAAGTGACGGCGGCTTGCGCTTTGTCTTCGGAAAGCGAAGGGAACGTTGGGGCCACGGGCCCCAAACCCCGTCTGGGGATGCAATCCCCAGACCCCTTCTTCGCTTCGCGGTATGTATTTTTGCTTTGCAGGTTTTACCCAACCCACCTTATACCGCCGTTTCGGAGCGCCCTCTGCGCGAACGAAACGATACGCTCGGCCTCGTGCGCAGGACTATAAGCTGCGCAGCAAAGCACCGTCGGAAATGGGTGTGGGCACAGCCCGCTTAGTGCACGTCGTAATCCGCGTCGGCCGCACCGTCGTTGGTCGCGTCCTGCGCCTGCTGATAGCCGGCGCCCGCGTTCGGGTCCTGAGCCTGCTGCTGATAGATCTTGCCGAAGACAGCGTAAACCTTCTGGGTGAACGCCTCCATCGCGGTCTTGATCTGCGCGGCGTCGTTGGTCTCGCGGACCTTCTTGAACTCGGCCAGCTCGGCTTCGACGGTCGCCTTGTCCTCGGCGCTGAGCTTGTCGCCCAGCTCACGCATCTGCTTCTCGATCTCGAAGATCATGGAGTCGGCGTGGTTGAGGGTCTCGACCTCTTCCTTGCGCTTC
>SVGO01000103.1 GCA_015056305.1 Clostridiales bacterium
GGTCGTCATCGAGGCGTATCTGGGCAAGCAGAAGGAGGGCTAAGCGATGAGCATGCTGAAAGTTGAGGATCTGCACGTTTACTACGGCAGCATCCATGCCATCAAGGGCGTCTCCTTCGAGGTCAACGAAGGCGAGATCGTGACCCTCATCGGCGCCAACGGCGCCGGCAAGTCCACCACGCTCAACACCGTTGCCGGCCTGCTCAAGCCGCGCCACGGCCACATCTCCTTCGAGGGCAAAGAAATCGCAGGCACCCCGGCCAGCAAGATCGTGCCGCACGGCATGGCGCTCTGTCCGGAAGGCCGCCGCGTCTTCCAGCAGATGACCGTCCGCGAGAATCTGGAGATGGGCGGCTACACCCGTCCCGCCGGCGAGATCGCCGCGTCTCTGGACGATGTGTTCACCCGCTTCCCCCGCCTCAAGGAGCGTCACAGGCAGGTCGCCGGCACGCTCTCCGGCGGCGAGCAGCAGATGCTGGCCATGGGCCGCGCGCTCATGAGCAAGCCGAAGCTGCTGATGCTCGACGAGCCGTCCATGGGCCTCGCGCCGATTCTGGTTGAGCAGATCTTTGACATCATCGGCGAGCTCAACCGCGCCGGCACAACCATTCTCCTGGTCGAGCAGAACGCGCAGATGGCGCTCTCCATCGCCAACCGCGCCTACGTTCTGGAGACGGGCAACATCGTCAAGGAAGGTGACGCGCACCTGCTCATGAACGACGATGACGTCCGCAAGGCGTATCTGGGCTAAGGGGAGACGTTAGGGGTTACGACGGGGCTGCCGCCCCGTACCCTGCTCGGGGACATCGTCCCCGAACCCCATCTTCGCTTCGCGGCGGTTTTAAGAAGCCGTGAAGCAGCGAACTTCGTTCGCTCACAAATCAAATTTTAAAGCTGTAAAACCTTATTCCCATATTGATCCTCTCCGTCTCTCTTTTGGGCCGAAGGATCCCCAAGGGCGACCGGAAAGCCCTTGGGTGGGGTTTGGGGCAAAGCCCCAAGCTCATATGCTGCTTGGGAATCTGGTTTTACAGCTTTTTTAAAGGGGATTTGCATGATGCTGACTGATGCACATAAGATCATCTCCGACTCCATCGCCGCCGTCCTCCCGGACGCCGCCGTACGCCGCGCGCTCTCCGGTCGCTGCTTCCCCCGTGGCGTGACGCTAGTAGCCATTGGCAAGGCTGCGTGGCGCATGGCTGCCGCAGCGCACGACGCACTTGGCAATCAGATTCTTCGCGGCGTCGTGATCACCAAATATAATCACAGCGAGGGCCCGATCGGCAATCTGGAGATCATCGAGGCCGGGCATCCCGTGCCGGATGAAAATGGCATCCGGGGCGCAGAGCGCGCTTTGGAATTGGTGGGTGGACTGACCAAGGAAGATACGGTGCTCTTTCTGATCTCCGGCGGCGGCAGCGCGCTCTTTGAGCTGCCGCTTGAGAGCTGTTCTCTCTCTGATCTTGCCGATCTCACGCGTCAGCTGCTCGCCTGCGGTGCGGACATCACCGAGATCAACACCCTGCGCAAGCGTCTTTCTGCCGTCAAGGGCGGCCGCTTTGCCAAGGCCAGCGCGCCTGCAAAGATTCTGAGCATCATCCTCTCCGATGTGCTCGGCGATCCTGTCGATGCCATTGCTTCCGGCCCTGCCGCTCCTGACAGTTCCACCTGCGAGGATGTTGCGCGCATCGTCGCCAAGTACGGTCTTTCGATTCCCGCGCATATTCATCCCCTGCTCCAGCAAGAAACGCCCAAGCGCCTCAGCGATGTTGAAATATGCATCACCGGCAGCGTTGCCGCGCTCTGCGAGGCAGCGGCGCGCAGCGCGCAGTCTCTGGGCTATGTGCCGCTCGTGCTCACCACGACGCTTTCCTGCGAAGCGCGCGAAGCCGGCGCCATGCTCGCCGCCATCGCCCGGGAAATCCGCCGCAGCGGACAGCCCGTAAGGCCGCCCTGCGCGGTCATCATGGGCGGCGAAACCGTCGTCCATCTGCGCGGCAAGGGCAAGGGTGGCCGCAATCAGGAGCTGGCGCTCGCCGCCGCGACAGGCATCGCCGGTCTCGAAGACGTATGCATCTTCTCTTTGGGCAGCGATGGCACGGACGGTCCGACCGACGCTGCCGGCGGCATCGTCACAGGTACGTTTGCCGCCGCATGCAAAACGCGCGGCCTCTCTATCGATGCCGTGCTCGCAGACAACGACGCCTATCCGCTCCTCAAGCAGATGAATGCGCTGCTGATGACCGGCCCGACAGGCACAAACGTGAATGATGTCGCCGTGCTTCTGTGCAAATAACCCACATATACCTAAGAAAGCCATCTTCCGCTCGGAAGATGGCTTTCTTTGATACAATTCCGAATTCTGTCACAGCGGCATTCCGGGTTAATCCGCCTCCAGAATCGGCGCGCCCGCCGCGTTCTTTCTCACGCTTTCTACGCCGTTCAGGCACGCCGCCTTGGTGGTATATCCCTCGCTCGTCGCAATCGTCTGCCCATTGGTGGCCTTCAGCCGGAACCGGTATTCGCCGCTGTGATCGCGATACACCTCAAACTTCGGGTTTTTGAGGCGCTCGAATTCTTCCGCCGTCTGATCCTCAATGCCGGCCGTCCTGACGTTTTTGATCACGCTGCGGATACCGGCCCGGCAGGCGGCCCTCGCCTTATACACCTCGCTTGTGGCGATCACCTCGCCGTTGGCGGCCTTGAGATCAAACTTCAGGCCCGTCGGCACATTTCTGACGACAAACTTGCCCATTCCAAAGCCCCCTTGTCAAGCAGCGCTGCATTTCCTTTGTTTAGTATAGCATGATTCTATCCCCTCCGCAATGACGTTTATCGCTCGTCAAGCGTCGCCTCCGGGTCCTGATGCCTGCCCTCCCGGATCATTTCCAGATGCAGATGCGTGTCCATTTCCGCCTCGCAGGGAACGCTCTCCATCAGCGTGCCGATCGTCTGTCCCCGCAGCACGCTTTCCCGCCTTTGGACGGTGCAGCTCTCCAGACCCGCATAGAGGGTTTCGCGGCCCTCCTCATGTGCAATCCGCACGCGCCAGCCCCAGAGTTCGTCCCAGACCGCATCCATCACCGTGCCGTCCATGCAGGCCCTGACGCTTTCTCCGGCCTCTCCCGCGATGTCCAGCCCCATATGCGTCTGCCATGTACCCAGCTGCATCCAGTACACGCTCTCCTGAGCGTCATACGCCCGCAGTACCCTGCCGTCCACGGGCCACGCACCGCCTTTGCGCACAAGCGCCGCAGGGCGCACGGTGAGCGGCGCAATCGTCGGCAGCGGTGTAGGCGCCGGGCTGGGCGCAATGCTTTCCTGTGTCTCCGGCGCGTCTGCCGCGGCCTGCACATCCGCCCGCTGCGTCTGTTTCATTTCATTGGCATAGACCGCACTGCACGCCACAATCGCGATCACGCAGCCGATCGTCACCAGATACGCATTCTCCATCATCCACATCTTCATCCGCCGCATGTTCTTTCCCATTGCGCACACCTCCTGATTCTCCACAGTCTGCCCGGAAAAACATGGAAAGATACGGAAAGAATACGTTGGGCTGCCGCCCAAGCCCGCCTGAGGGGCATCGCCCCTCAGACTCCCCTCTTCGCTTCGCGGCGGTTTGAAGAAGGAAAACAAAAAACCTTCCCCTATGGGGAAGGTGGCACGGCGATAGCCGTGACGGATGAGGTCCCTGCCGCAGCAGAGATTTCATTCTTTGATCTGCAGCGTCTGGCCATCGGAGATGAGCGTCATCACGCCATGATCTTTGGCGCAATACACGTCCGCGCCCGCGCGATTCAGGCGCACCTTCACGCTATTGTCCGCATCCTTGCCGGTCAACAGAGCGATTCTTGGCGACACTTCGCTGACGAATTCCGTGCCCGTCGCCTCGTCGCTGCCGCCGCGCGCGCAGATCAGCGCATCCGCATCCAGCGGAATCCTCGAGGCAATCAGCTCCCGTTCGCCCGCCGCGGTGATCGCGCCCATGATCAGCACGGACGTGCCGCCGTAGTCCACGCGGACAGACAAGCCATCGTCCCGCTCGTCGGTATGCGGCGTATGCGCAGGGCCGATGATCGTCACCTGTGCCCTGCCGAGCATGAACGAGAGCCCCTGCTCAGGCGAGAGCATCTGGATTCTGCTGCTCTTTTGCGCAGTGGATACGAGCCGGTTATACGCCGTGCCCTTTGTCTGCGAATCCTGAAAGATCAGGTATTGCGGCGGCATCAGCGTGATCGTCAGCGGAAGACCGCCGATCTGTGCCTGCTCGCTGCTCATCGCCACAACTGCGTTGAGATGCTTCACCCCGCACAGCAGCAGCTGCGCGCTGACCGCCGCGCCCATACCGCTGCCGCCGCCAAGGAGCATCGTATAGCCATCCGCGCACACCAGCACGGCCTCGCCATCGCCCGCGCGCAGCGTCTTCACTGTAAGGCCCGCGGGCTCTACGGCATACGCCCAGCCGGGCAGCTGCACGCCCTGTACGATGCCGCTCAGATCCGGCAGTTTGGCGTTCTTCAGGCTCTGCGGCAGCGCCACATCCGGAAGGTCGATCTGCGGCAGATCGAGGCTCTCAAGGCCCTTTACGCCCTCCAGCGTGAGGCTCGGCGCGCCGGTCTCGGGATCGTTTGTCACAAAGCCGAGCACGCATGCGCCCACGAACAGGATAGCGGATAACCCCAGCAGCAGGATAATCTTCGTCAGGCAGCCGCCCATGCAGCCGCGCCTGCGTTTCCTTACGTGCGATCTTTCCTCGCGCGCCATCCGTTACAGCGCCTCCATGATATCGGCCAGCGCATTCGCGTCCTCTTCGGTCGTCGCCCAGCTGGTCACAAAGCGGATCGCCACATGGTCCTCATCCACATCGCCCCAGTGCTCGAACTCGATCTTCTCTTCCAGCATCTTCTCCTGCTCGCGCGTAATCACCGGGAACACCTGATTGGTTGTCGTGGGGATGAACTGCTTCACGCCGCCCTTTTCCATGCCCGCGCGGATGATATCCGCCATCGCATTAGCGTGGCGCGCCCAGTCGAAGTAGCCGTCGTTTTCAAGCGCCGTCAGGAACATGAGACCGCAGAGCCTGCCCTTGGCGATCATGCCGCCACGGTTCTTGATCATGAATCGGAAATCTTTGTGCAATGCCTTGTTGACGATCACCAGCGCCTCGCCAAAGAGCATGCCGTTCTTCGTGCCGCCGATATAGAAAGCGTCGCACAGCTCGGCCATATCCTTGAGCGTCACGGTCGCCTCGCTGCAGGTCAGCGCACTGCCCAGGCGCGCACCGTCGGCAAAGAGGATCAGGTCGTTGCGGTCGCAGACCTCGCGCAGCGCCTTGAGCTCATCGAGGCTATACACGGTGCCGATCTCCGTCGGCTGGGAGATATAGACCACGCGCGGGTGGACCATATGCTCGTCCGTGTGCGCGTTCACCACGGCCTGCACGCCCTCGGGCAGCACCTTGCCGTCCTTCGACGCGGCGATGCAGACCTTATGGCCGCTGCCCTCGACGGTGCCGGTCTCGTGCACGTTGATATGGCCGGTTTCCGCGGCAATCGCCGCCTCATACGGGCGCATGAACGCGCTCAGCGAGATCATGTTTGCGCTCGTGCCGCCAATCATCATATGCACAGCCGCCTCCGGCTTGCCGCACTTCTCGCGGATCAGCGCCGCCGCCTTTTCGCTGTAGGCGTCCAGGCCATAACCACAGGTATGCTCCAGATTGGTCTCGACCAGCTTGGCGAGAATCTGCGGATGCGCGCCCTCGCCGTAATCATTCCTGAAAAAAAGCTTATTCATGGAAAATTCCTCCTTCTTGGGGACGCTGTCCCCCCCTGGCAGGGACATTGTCCCTGCACCCTTCTTCGCTTCGCGGCGGCTTTAAGCAGCCGCCAGCTTCATGGTTACTTCACACCGCCAATGTACAGCGTTTCGTCGATGGTAATCTCTGTGATCCCGCCAAGATCGAGCGCATCCACGTCGACGCCAGCGAGCATCGGCGTCATTCTCGCCAGATGATACGCCGTCTCCTGCGTGACAGGGAGCGTATAGGTGATCGTCTCCTGTGCGAGTATGTTCATCTTCTCGTGCGCATAGCGCTCCACGTCGCTGGAGTCGTATTCCTGCCGGCGCAGCCTGTCGCCGGCAAGCGCGCGCAGCTCCTTCAGGTAGCCGCTTCTGGGGGCGAGCTTCATGATCACGCCGCCGGGCGCGAGCACGCGCGCAAACTCGGAATAATTCGCCGGCGTGAAGATATCCAGCAGCACATGGGCCGTATGATCCCGCATCGGGATATTCTTGAGATCCGCCACAAAGAATGCCGCCGTCTTCGGGCCTTTTGCGGCAAGGCGCACCGCGTCCTTGGACAGGTCAAACCCGATACGCTCAATCTCCCGCCCCGGGCAGACGGCCTTGGTATAATACCCCTCGCCACAGCCCGCGTCCAGCAGCACGGGATTCTCCTTGCAGACATACTGCCCGATCGCCTTGCTCAGCCGCTCGACCACCGGCGCATACACGCCCGCCTCGAACACCTTTGCCCGGCTTTCGAAGAGCTCCTTTTTATAAAACATCTCCTTCTGTCCGGGCACGAAATTCACATAGCCCTGCCTGGCGATATCATAGGTATGGCGTTTCTCGCACACAAGGCTGTTTTCCTTGCGCGAAAACGCGCCCCCGCAGAGCGGGCAGCGCAAAAGATGTGTAATATCCAACATATTGTTCTTTCTTGGGGACGCCGTCCCCAAACCCCTGCAAGGGACTTCGCCCCTTGACCCATGTTCGCTTCGCGATGGCTTCAAGCCGCTTATCAGCCTCCCCTGAAAGGGGAGGTGCCCCACAGGGGCGGAGGGGTCAGAAATAATCCGAGAAATACGGCTGCTCAATGGGGATGATATCCTCGAGGATACGGATCGCCTCATTGCTCGCGCGTAGGCGCTCCACGCGGCGCAAATACGTCGGGCGCTTATAGCCATAGAACATCGCCGTCAGCGTCTGAATATCGCAGCGCACCGTTTCGCCCTGCGTGCCGCCGCGCTCGATGATCGTATTGCCCTCCTGATCCCAGCGCAGAGAGAAATCGCCGCAGTTGCACTCCATCACAGGATCATCAATTACAAAGTGCAGGTCGTCATGGGTAGAAATGATATCAAACGGATACTTCTTCATGAACGCCTCGAAATCGACGATACGCGCCATGACGTTAGGCTCAATCTCCTCCTGAATCTCGCTGTCCTCGAGCAGGAAGGCCATCGGTTCGTTGGTATAGTTGGTGCCGACCACCTTCTCGATCATCGTGTAATGTGCGGAAATATAGTTCCACAGGCCGTGACGCGCCTCCTGATTGATCGTCACCAGCTCCTTGATGCGGAAGACGTCGTTGGCGATATAGTAGACCAGATAGCCCTTGGGCTCCTCGTCCTCGTCGTAGTAGACGGCGACGAGCACGTCGTCCGCCTCCCAGCGCCAGTATTCCTCCCACTCCAGTTCGTTGCGCTTGAGCGCGCCGTGGCGGATCTTCGTGAAGGCGTCGTGCACCGTGCGGATATCCTCGCTGTCGATGTCCACGCGCTCCACCGTGCCGGAGACCTTGCGCCGCTTGGGCAGCTGGGTATCCTTGATGGTGTAGGTCATCTTATCGGAGACGATCTCCCAGCCCTTCTTGCGGTAATACGGAATCATGTACGGGATGAGCATCGATACGCACTGGTGATTCTCGCGCATGCTCGAGAGCGCTTCCTTGATCAGGCTGCTCATCAGGCCGCGATTGGCGTATTCCGGATACGTCGCCACGCCCGTCACGCCGCCCATCTTGTACATCTGACCGAAGATGTTCACCTGCATGGGATAGATGCTGATCTGCGAGGCCAGCTTGTCCTCATCGAACCAGCCGAAAGACTCCGTCTTCTTGAGCACGGGCTTCTTGCTGCGCTCCATCTCCTTCTGGTTCCA
>SVGO01000104.1 GCA_015056305.1 Clostridiales bacterium
AAATCAGCGCTGCTGATGCGCAAAACATTCTTAGAGTCTGAGCCTCCCTCCGGGAGGGAGGTGGCTGCCGAAGGCAGACGGAAGGAGCCAGCGGGCGCAACCGTTGCTTTGCGCGCAACGCTTCGTTCTCTTTGGCGCTTCGCGCATGGGCTACGTTGGGCTGCCGCCCAAACCCGCCTGGGGATTTCATCCCCAGACCCCTTCTTCGCTTCGCACCGGTTTCAAGATTTCTTAATGAACTAAATATCCATAATGATCACTTTTCGCCAAACAAAAAACTCCCCGGTTTCCCGGGGAGCGAAAAGCAGTATGAATTACACGCCGGAGTAGGCAGCGAAGCCCGCGTCGATCGGCAGAACCACGCCGGTGACGGCGGAGGCAGCCTTGTCGTCGGTCAGGAAGAACAGACCGCCGAGGAGCTCCTCGCTGTTGACGTAGCGGCCCATCGGGGTGCCGTTGAGGATCTTCGCGCTGCGGGCGGTCGGGGTGCCGTCCGGATTGAACAGCAGGGCGCGGTTCTGGTTGGAAACCAGGAAGCCCGGGGCGATTGCGTTGCAGCGGATGCCGGTGCCGGCAAAGTGGGTGGCCAGCCACTGGGTGAAGTTGGAGATGGCAGCTTTGGCGCCGGAGTACGCCGGGATCTTGGTCAGCGGGGTGTAGGCGTTCATGGAGGAGATGTTCAGGATGTTGCCGGTCTTGCGGGCAACCATGTCCTTCGCGAAGGCCTGGGTCGGCAGCAGGGTGCCCTGGAAGTTGAGCTTGAAGACGAAGTCCACGCCGCCCGCATCCAGATCAAAGAAGGTCTTCTGGCCTTCCTTGGCTTCGTGCTGATACTCGTTGTCGGTGGTCGCACGCGGATTGTTGCCGCCGGCGCCGTTGACCAGAATGTCGCACGGACCCAGATCGGCGAGGACCTGCTGATGGACAGCCTCGATGGCTTCCGGATCGAGCACGTTGCACTTGTAGCCTTCGCAGATGAAGCCCTCGGCCTTGCACTCGTCAGCCAGCTTCTTGACGGCTTCCTCGTTCAGGTCCAGAGCGGCGACCTTCGCGCCGGCCTGCGCATAGGCGCGGGCCATGTCGCCGCACAGCACGCCGCCGGCGCCGGTAACGACGACGACCTTACCGGTAAAATCAACATTCAGGGGCAGATTCATCATAGTCATTCACTCCTACAAATTTTGTTGGTCACGCAGAGCGGACCGGATTTTCAATTGCCTCAATGTATATTTTGCCATATTTTAAAGGCTTCGTCAAGGCTGGTTTGCACAATTCGGATATCTTTTGCCGCAATGTGCCCGAATCGCTGCATTTTATTCTTTTAGGTCAATGAAAAGCGTTTACGCCTTACGCAGCAGCGGACGGGCAACCTTCACATTGAACAGCTCGATCAGCGGGCCCATGAAAAACGCCGTGATGATCGTGCCTGCGCCCGCGATCGTCGGGATGGCGGAAACGGCGCCGCCGGCCAGCAGGAACAGCACGCAGCCGGAAACGACGCAGACCACATCCGTGGCGATGCGGCAGTACTGGAACGGCGCGAGCTTCCATTTGCCAGAAAGCGCGATGGCGATCGCGTCATAGGTCGACACGCCCAGATCCGCCGTCATATACAGCGCGGAGCCGAAGCAGATGATTACGATACCTACGATCAGGCAGACAATGCGCGTGAGCATCGAAGGCGCGACGATCAGCGTCTGCAGGAACTCGTAGGTGTACTCGGTAATATAACCGAGAAGGAACAGATTGATGAATGTCGCCAGACCGATTTTGCTGCGGTCCACGATCAGGCTGAAGGAAAGCAGGATCAGATTGACGATCACATACAGCGTGCCGAACGAGATGGGAATCAGCTTGTCCAGGCCGCTCATCAGGCTCTGGAACGGATCGACGCCCAGCGCCGCGATCTTGAAAATACCGACGCTGACGGCGCAGATGACGACGCCGCACAGCGACATCAGGATTCTTCTGGATTTCATGGTGTGTGCTCCTTTTGCTATTCTGTAAGGCTGAATTGGGTGCGAAGCAGCGCTTTGCCGGTGATGGTAGCGAAGATCGTCTCGTACGCTTGCCGGACAGCCTCCCGGCTGGATTGATTCTCAAAGAGATTCACCAGAAAATCCGCTTCGATGAGGATCTGGTGATCGATGCCGAGGATGTCCGTATAGGTGTGATGATGGCCGACGAGCAGGCTTACGCGCGCGACGACGTCCGGCGCATAGCCCAGCGCAAGGAGCATCTTCTTTGCCTCGGCAGGGCCGAGTTCCTCCTGATGCCTGCCTGCGTCGTCGCCATAGACGCGAAGGGAGGGCGGGATGCCGATATCGTGAACGATGGCGGCGGTTTCAAGGATGTGCTGCGTCTTCTTGTCCAGCCCTTCCCGCGAGCCGATCAGTCGGGCGAAGGCGTGCACCTTGAGGAAATGCTGGATCAGATGCGGCATGCCGCCGTCGTATTCCATCATGCGCAGGATCAGTTCGTCGTAATGCTGCATGGCGATGCTCCTTTGCTGCTTGCGATGCTCTGATTATGACACTATGGATATGGCTTCGTCAAGAGGACGATCTGTGTATAAACAAAGGACTTCCGATATGGAAGTCCTTGAATATACGATGGAATACACGGTCAAATTCAGACGGACGCCGTCTTGCTCTTGCTGCCGTGGGTGAGCTTGATATACAGCGACAGTGCGATCGGGAAGCCGAACAGGCCGAACAGACCGAACATCTGCAATCCGACGAACATGCTGATGAGTGTGACCAGGGGATGCAGACCCATCTGCTGGCCGACCAGCTTGGGTTCGACGATGTTGCGCACGACAAGCATCACGATATACAGCGCGGCGACGCCGATGGCCATGCGGTAATAGCCCAGTATCGCGGCGATGATCGCCCAGGGGATGAGCACAAGGCCCGTGCCGAGGATCGGCATGATGTCGATCACGGCGACTAGCAGCGCAAGGCCCACCGCATACGGCACATCCAGCAGCAGGAAGCCGATGCTCAGCTCTGCAAACGACAGGCACATGATGGCGATGTAGGACGCCAGAATCTTGCGGATGGAATCCACGCCTGTGGTGAACGTGGTGGACACCGTCAGCCGGAACCGGGCGGGCATCTGGGATTTGACATAGCCGAAGATGTGGTCAAAGTCCAGCGCGGCAAAGCAGGTGGACACGACGGCAACGATGACCGTCAGGATGACCGTCGGCAGGCCGGTGATGATGCTGGACACCAGACGCACCGCATAGACGGAGATATTGGAGATCATCTTCTCGAGGCTGGAGAGCAGTTCGCGGCTGACGCGGTCGACGATATCCACGGTGGAAGGGTCGTATTCCTGCAGCTGCAGCTCGATCGCCTCCAGACTGCGGGCGACATAGGGTACGATCCGTCTGGCAAAGACCGGAATCTGCGGCACAAAGTGCTCCAGCGCGGAGATGATCTGCAGGCCGGCCACCAGCACGGCGACAAACAGGATGCAGTAGAACACCACCGTCAGCAGCAGCGCGGGGATGCGCTTGGGCAGGTGCGTTTTCCTGGCGAGCGCTCTGGCGGGGCGCTGCAGGCCCCAGGCGACCAGAATGCCGAAGAGGAACGGGCTGAGCGGCGGAAACAGATAGCGCATAAAGAGAAGGACAAAGATGATGATGACAGCGTAATATGCTGCGTGGATCAGGAAATCCTTCTTCTTTTCGACGTTCATAACGAAACCCTCCTGCCGCCTGTTTGGACAACGATAGTATATCATATGAATGTTACGGGAATGTGTCCAAATCGTTAATGGTCCAATGTTTCTGCCGGATCGGCGGGCGCAAAAGAAAAACGGGCGGCTCGCGAGGAGCCGCCCGATGGATGTGCGTCACATGACGCCGCCGAAGCCGGTGACGATCAGATCGACCTGATCGCGCAGCTGGGTGAACAGATCGGTCAGCACGCTGCCGGCCTGCATGCGCGTTTCGCATTGGGTGATGATGTCGATGCAGGAGGCGAGCAGCTCGCCGTCGGAGAGGCTCGTGCCCACGCCGTAGATGTTGGCGGCGATGGTGTTGATCGACTGGAGCGTGTGCACATGGGCGCGCACGGTAGACAGCAGCGTCATGGTGTTGGTGCCGCTGGACTGCGTGAGGCGATAGACGGCGCTTTGCGCCTCGGTGGCTTCGCTCAGCGCGCGGGACAGCAGCGCGGAGCTGGTGGCCTCGCTGACGCCGGTGGAGCGGAAATAGGCCACGGATACGCCGATCAGCGCTAGAATCAGAATGAATATAACGAGATACAGCAGCCGGATGATCTGTTTGTTCTTTTTCCGGCCGGCATTGGCCTGAAACGAATACATACGAAAAACCCTCCTTCTTATCAGGGGGAACCGCTCTCCCCTGATATCCTATTATAGCACATCATACGAATGGGGTAAAGTGGGCTGAAGAAACAGAAAATTGAAAGGAATGTGGAGAGAATGGCGAGGATAAAGGAGAAAAACAGAGAAAGAGTGGAGATTCTGCTCCAAATTGTGCGCAAAGCTTGATCCGCAGGCAAAAGATGGCGTATAATAAAGCATTATGATGAATAAATGGGCGCAGCCAGGCTGCGCGGGAGGAAAATCATATGCCGATGAATATTGCGATTGACGGCCCGGTTGGCGCCGGAAAATCTTCGATTGCTGATCATGTTGCCAGGAGGCTGAATATTCTGCATCTGGATACGGGCGCGATGTACCGCGCGTTCGGCCTGTATGCGCTGCGCAGCGGCGTGGATCTGGCCAGCGAGGAGGCGCTCAGCGCGCTGGTAGAGAAGGTGGACGTGCAGGTGGAGTATGCCGACGGCGCGCAGCGCACGCTGCTCTTTGGCGAGGATGTGAGCGATCTGATCCGCACGGGCGAGGTCTCCGCGGCGGCGAGCGCCGTGTCGAAGTGGCCCGCTGTGAGGCGGCGCATGGTGCGCGCGCAGCAGGAGATGGCCGCCAGGGCCGATATGCTCATCGACGGCCGCGATATCGGCACCGTGGTGCTCAAGGATTCTCCGTGCAAGATCTATCTGACGGCGGCCAGCGAGGAGCGCGCGCGCAGACGTTATGTTCAGCAGCTGGCCAAGGGCGACAATACGCCGTTTGATCAGGTGCTGCGCGAGCTGATCGCCCGCGATGAGCAGGATATGAACCGCAAGACCGATCCGCTGCGCCAGGCGGAGGACGCCGTGCTGGTGGATTCCACGAACATGACCGAAGAGGAAACCGTGGAGGCGATCGTGAAGATCGTGGAGGAAGTATATGGAAAGCAATAACAACAAGCCGGAAATCCGGGATGAAAAGAAAACGCTGACCTTGGACAATGCCGCCATCGAGGCTGAGCTGCTGCGCCCGGGCCGTTCGTGGTTTTATCAGCTGGCTGTGAATCTGCTTACAATCGTGACCAAGCTGCTGTTCTTTGTGCGCGTGGAGGGAAAAGAGAATATCCCTGAGGGCGCCTGTGTGATCATGGGCAATCATCGCGCGTGGCTGGATCCGTTCCTGCTTGCGATGTGCGCCAGGGACAGGGAGATCCGCTTCATGGGCAAGAAGGAACTCTGGGGCAACAAGCTGTTTGCGTGGATTGCCAAGCAGGTCCGCGGCGTCCCGGTTGATCGCGGCAATGCTGATATGGCCAGTATCCGCATGTCGATGACTGTCCTCAAAAACGGTCATACGCTGGGTATCTTTCCGGAAGGCACGCGCACCAAGGGCGACGGCATGATGCCGCTGCAGGGCGGCGCGTCGCTGCTGGCGCTGCGCAGCAAGTGCGCCGTGGTGCCGGTGTATATTGACGGCGATTACAAGCTGTTTCACAGGGTGACCGTGCGCGTGGGCAAGCCGGTGCAGATGGATGATCTGCTTGCCGGCAGGATCAACAAGGATACCTGCGACGCGCTCACCGAGCGCATCAAGGCGGCGTTTGCCGAGCTGAGCGGCGGGCGTTCTCTGATGGCGCCCGTGAAGGACAAGAAAGAAAATTGCGAAAATTAAAAAAACTGAAAAAATACAAAAATGGCGGCAGGAATATGCAAAATGGCCTAGAATTCATTAAGATGGGTAATAGGAGCACTGGGCCTGTTCGCGGGTCCGGTGGCATTTTGTCGCAGGAAAAGCAGGTTATGTGTGTATGAAACTGACCATTGGAGAGCACGCCGGTTTCTGTTTCGGCGTTCGGCGCGCGGTGGACAAGGCGTTCTCCTGCGCGGACGAAAAGCTTCCCTGCGTAACCCTCGGCCCGCTGATTCATAATCCGCAGGAGGTTGAGCGCCTGGAAAACGCCGGCGTCCGCAGCGTGGATTCTCTGGATCAGGTGCTGGAGGGACAGACCGTCATCATCCGCTCCCATGGCGTCACGCCCGGCGTATATGCACAGTGCGAGGCGAGGGGAATCCCGGTGATCGACTGCACATGTCCGCATGTTGCCCATATTCACCAGCTGGTGCGCGAATACAGTCAGGATGGCGATGCTGTCATCATCGTCGGCGAGCCGGATCATCCCGAGATCGTTGGCATTGCGGGCTGGGCGCACGGCGAGGTGTTCATTCTGCCCACGCGCGAGGCTGCCGAAGCGGCGCAGCTGCCCGCAAGGGCGCTCGTTGTGGCGCAGACCACGCTGAGGCGCGATCGTTTCGAGGAAGTGCTCGCCGCCATCCGCGGCAAGGTGCGCGATCTGACGGTGCGCATGACCATCTGCGCGGCGACCAGCAAGCGTCAGCAGGAGGCAGAAGCTCTTTCTCACGAAGCTGACGTGATGATCATCGTCGGCGGACGCAACAGCTCCAACACGAAAAAGCTGCTGGAGACCTGCCGTCTGCGCTGCGAACGCGCCTATCAGGTGGAAACGCCCGAGGACGTGCCGCAGGGCGTGATTCATGAAACGGACCGCGTGGCCATCACGGCTGGCGCGTCCACCCCGCAATGGCTGCTTGAGCAGGTCAGAAGCAGGATCGAATCAGACGCAAAATAAGAAGCGTCGCAAAAGAACATCTATCCCGGCGAAAAGCCGTGATAATAAAGTATGTATCATCCCCGGGCGCAGCCCGGTAGAGATACTTGAGGAGGTAGTACCCGCATGAACGACATGGAAAAGAATCTGGTTTCTGAAGGCGCCGAGGACTTCGCCGCGATGCTCGAGGAGACGATGATCAAGCTCCGCCCCGGTCAGGTTGTCAAAGGCGTCGTCGCCCACGTGAGCGATGATGGTGTTGTCGTGAGCATTCCCGGCAAGGCTGATGGCTACATTAAGAAGAATGATCTGGTCACCGCCGACTGCAAGGTTGAGGACGAGATCGAAGCCGAAGTTGTGAAGCTCAACGACGGCGAGGGCTATGTGCTCCTGTCCGAGCGCAAGGTCATGGCCACCAAGAACTGGGAAAAGCTCGTTGCCGAGCACGACACTGGCGCCTGCGTTGAGGCCACCGGCCGTGAGGCTGTCAACGGCGGCCTGATCGCTGATGTGATGGGCGTTCGTGCGTTCATCCCGGCTTCTCACCTGTCCCGCCGCTTCGTCGAGAACATCGGCGAGTTCGTCGGCAAGACGATGACCGTGAAGATCATCGAGGTGGACAAGGCCAAGAAGCGCATTGTTGCCAGCCGCAAGGCGTTCCTGATGGACGAGAAGAAGAAGGCCTGGGAGAAGATCGAGAAGGATCAGGTTGTTCCGGGCATCGTCCGCCGTCTGACCGACTTCGGCGCGTTCGTCGACATCGGCGGCGTGGATGGTCTCATCCATGTGACCGATCTGGCCTGGCATCGCGTGAAGCATCCGTCCGAGATCGTGGCTCCGGG
>SVGO01000007.1 GCA_015056305.1 Clostridiales bacterium
CTCTAAGAATCTTTTGCGCATCAGCAGCGCTGATTTAGAAGCGAAGCGTATACGAGGAGGCTCCCTCCGGGAGGGAGCTGTCAGCGAAGCTGACTGAGGGAGCCTGCAGGCGCTGAAGTTGCTTATTTAGTTTACAATTCCGCCTATATCCTTCCTGCGCACTATCTCCCTTTTGCGCAACAAAAAACGCCGGTAAAAAACCGGCGTTTGATGATTCTTGAATTACAGACGGGACAGCATGGTCGCGTTGTACTCGTAGCGCAGATAGCTGCCAACCTCGCGGGAGGAGGACTGGTTGTCGATCATGGACAGCAGGTTGTAGGCGCCAAAGAGCACCGCAAGAACGAAAAGAACAGTCAGCATAAGAATGCCTCGCTTTCATAAAATTGCAAGTAATTTTGAAGGGCGGTTTGGTCGGTGCCGCTCCTCGTTTGTGGGGATATTATAGCACATGAAATGGCAGTTGTATACCATTTTTTCTTAAAATATCAGGAAAACTTTGCGCTCATCCAAAAATGCAGCGCGGAGGATCACAAGCCGTTTTGCCCCCTGAAATATGCATAATTCTCCTTGGATAGTTGCATACAAGCTGCAAATGTGAATAGAAAAATGCAAGATGTGGGTGAATTGTATTCATCTATCGTGAAATTGAAATGAAAAAAGCGGTCTGTGAAGGCCGCTGAAAAGGCGCAATAAACGGATCAAAGACTTATTTTTTGCCCTTTGGATTGCCGTTTGCATATTCGCACCAGCTGCGGAGCGTGCAGTTTTCACAGTCGGGCTTGCGTGCGGCGCACACGCGTCTGCCGTGGAAAATGATCCAGTGATGTGCAAGGCTCCACTTCTCTTTGGGAATGTTTTGCATAAGCTGATGCTCGGTTTTGAGCACGTCGTTTGCATCGGCAAGACCCAGGCGATTGGACACGCGGAAAACGTGCGTATCCACCGCGATCGCATCTGCGCCGAATGCGCAGCTCATCACGACGTTCGCCGTCTTGCGGCCCACGCCTGGCAGCTGCGTCAGCTTCCCGTGATCTGCGGGCACCTCGCCGCCGTAGCTTTCCACCAGCGTCCTCGCTGTCATCACGAGGTTCTTCGCCTTGTTGTGATACAGGCCGCAGGTGCGGATGTAGCTCTCGACGTCAAGCGGATCGGCCTTGGCGAGCGCATGCGCGTCGGGATAGGCCTCAAAAAGCGCGGGCGTGACGGCGTTAACCTTGACGTCCGTGCACTGGGCAGAGAGGATCACTGCCACGAGCAGCTGATAGGGATTTTTGAAATGCAGCGCGGGCTTCGCGTCCGGATAGAGACGCTCAAGCTCCGTGAGGATATGATCAAATGCAGCAGACATGAAGACAGCTCCTTTTCTGTGGGCTGTCTTCATTATATCCGCCGCGCGGCCAAAACGCAACCGTCAGCGCGGCTGGGCAAGCGGCATGATGCGCATCTGGCGCGTGCCGTAGTGATCCACCCGATAAAACCCGATCAGCGCGCCGGGATTCAGACGGCGATATACGGAAAGCACCTGCGGATATTCGGATAATTCAAAACGAACCGAGAGCCCACAGCCCATCGCGACCTCGCGCGGGGTGGAGATGACGCCGGCGGAAAGCCCGGACCGGCGCAGCGCGTCCTCCAGCCGCAGCACCTGTGTGCGCGAACGGAAGGAGGCAATGCCAAAGGATGCCTGCATGATTGTTCCCTCCCCGGTCTACCTTGCGGCAAACCTCATATACTCCAACGTATGCGGTGAAGCGGCGCCTTGACAATCGGCGATGGATGATATCCGCCTCTGCATAGCTGCTTAAAACCAGCGCGAAGCGAAGAAGGGGGTCTGAGGGACAATGTCCCTCAGCAGGGGGCGGGGACAGCGTCCCCGCAAAGGGAGGAACCATGATCTATCTGGATAACGCGGCGACCAGTTTTCCCAAACCGAGGGAGACGGCGGCGGCAATGATGGAAGCGCTCGCGCGCTACGGCGCGAACCCCGGGCGCGCGGGCCATGCGCTCGCCGTCTCGGCGGGCAGGATCGTGGAAAGCTGCCGGGAGGCGATCGCACAGATGCTCGGCGAGCAGGATGCGTCGCGCGTCGTCTTCTGCCAGAATGCGACAGATGCGCTCAATACGGCGATCCATGGCGTCGTGCGCACGGGGGATCATGTGATCGCCACGCTGCTGGAGCATAACTCCGTGCTGCGCCCGCTTTCGGAGCTTTCAAGAAGCGGCGCGATCACGCTGACGCTTGTGCCACCGGACGCGCAGGGACAAATACGCGCAGCGGATATTGAGTGCGCGATGCTGCCCAATACACGGCTGGTGGCGATGACCCATATGTCTAATGTGCTCGGCACGCTGCAGGATGCGGCGGCGGTGGGCGAGGTCTGCAAAAGGCATGGCGCTCTGCTGCTGCTCGACTGCGCGCAGACGGCAGGCCATGTGCCGCTTGCGCCGAAGAAATGGGGCTGTCATCTGCTGGCGATGCCCGGCCATAAGGGATTGCTTGGCCCGCATGGCACGGGCGCGCTGTGGATCGCGCCGGGCGTGCGCGTCGCGCCCCTGCGCCAGGGCGGCACGGGTTCGGCGTCGGAGAGCATGTTCCAGCCGAGGATGCTGCCCGATAGCCTCGAATCCGGCACGCTCAATCTGCCGGGAATCGCGGGCTTGCATGCGGGCATGCGCGTGGCGCTGCAAAGGATGCATGAAACCCATGGGCGGATCACTGCGCTGTGCGATCTGCTGCGCGAGGAACTGCTGAATCTGCCGGACGTGCGCGTGTATACGCCAAGGGGCGCGTCGCTGGTGAGCTTCAATGCGGGCGGCGTCGGCTCGCAGGAGATGGCCGCGCTGCTGGATGGAGCGCATATTGCCGCGCGCGGCGGACTGCACTGCGCGCCGGGCGTGCATCGGTTTCTGGGCACGCTTGACGGCGGCACCGTGCGCGTGAGCCCGGGAATGTATACAACGCGCGCGGATGTGCTTTCGGTGATCGAATGTGTGCGAAAGGTGACAAATTGACATCGTCAAAATCATCGGAGCGATGACGGTTAAATTCGAAAAGCGCGTAATAACTGGGATTAATTGTAGAAAAATGCAGGAATTTTTGATAATAATGTCAATATCAGCTTGCAAAGACGGATCATGCTTGGTATAATTATGCGTATAACTCGAAAGAGCGCGACAAAGCGCATGAATCCGGATGGGAGATGCAGACCATGACCGAGACGACCGTCAGCCGCCTTCTGATTGCCGCCCCGCAGGGCGTCGCCGCCAAGCTTCAGGGGATCCTTGCCACGGCCGGGATCGCGCCTGCCGCCGTGTACTGCACGGGCGAGGAGGCGCTTGCCGCCGAGCAGGAGGGTCATGCGCTGGTGCTCACGAGCTGGCGGCTGCCGGATATGACCGGGCCGGAGCTGGCGAAGAAGCTGCCTGCCGCCGGGGTGATGATGATCGTGCCGGGGGACTATGATCCGCAGGAGCTTGAGGGCGCTGACGTGCTTACGCTGCATAACCCGATCAGCCAGGATGCGCTGATTCAGGCCGTGCGCGCGATGTGCTATTGCGGCGCGAAGCTGCAGGCCATAGAGAAAAGGGCACAAAAACTCGAGCGCCAGCTCGCCGAGCGCAAGGTGATCGAGCGCGCGAAGGGCAGGCTCATGGATGCGCTGCACCTGAGTGAAAAAGAGGCGCACTACCGCATGCAGAAAAAGAGCATGGATACCGGCAGGCGCATTGTGGAGGTCGCGCAGGAGATCCTGGACAGCGAAGAGATTGTGGCATAAGCACAGCTCCGTTTCCGATGGAAGGAAGCGGGGCTGTTTTTTGATCTCGATTGTGCTATAATGGGAGGCATCCTTTTGAGGAGGAAATGGGCTATGAAGATCCGAAAAGAGATCGCGCTCCGGTCGGGAGAAACGCTGCTGCTGCGCAGCCTTGGCCCGAAGGATGCGGAGGAAACGATCCGCGTGTGCAGGCGGGCGGCGGGCGAAACGAACTTCATGATGCGATACGAGGATGAATGGACTGTTACGCCGGAAAAAGAGAGGGAGATTCTTGCGCAGATGGAGAATGCGCCCAAGTCGCTGATGATCGGTGCGTTCGTGGGCGGTCATCTCGTGGGCGTAGGCAGTTTCCAGCTTGCGCATCCGGGCGACAGGGCGCGTCACAGGGCGGGGCTGGGCATTTCGATCCTCAGAAGCCACTGGGGCAAGGGGATCGGCACGGCGATGATGCGCGTGATGATCGACGCGGCGAAGACGACCGCGCTGGAACAGCTGGAGCTGGATGTGGTGAGCACGAATGATGCGGCCATCGCGCTGTATGAGCGCGTTGGCTTCGTGGAGTACGGCCGCCATCCGCGGATGATGAAATACCGAGACGGCACGTATGCCGATACGATCCTGATGATGCTTGATCTGCGCCGGGAATCGTGATATAC
The DNA here is from genome assembly GCA_015056305.1 of Clostridiales bacterium. Taxonomy (GTDB): domain Bacteria; phylum Bacillota; class Clostridia; order Christensenellales; family Aristaeellaceae; genus Ventricola. The sequence goes on from SVGO01000007.1 coordinate 4,436, forward strand.
TATATCTATATTCAAAGAAAAGGAGGGCGCACCGTGGGCTGGAAAATGCGCAATGTACGCATCCAAAAAGGATCCTGCAAGCTGGCTTACGGGAGGAGTGCGCCCTTTTTGGCGGCATAACCCGGCATGCTGCCGGCGGCATGGCCGACGAAGCGCTGTCAATCGTTTAGCCTTGCAGACGAGGCCGAAACGATATGATTGGCGTCACAAAGGAAAAGCACAACTCCCGTTTCAATCATCATGTTGATTTGAAAGGGAGTTTTTTATATGAAAGAAAATTGCGCGAAAAACCGTGCTGCGAGCACAGAAATACTGAAGATTTCAAGTATTTCGGAAGTGGGAGCGGCCACTGGCCGCTTTTCAATCAGGAATCAGATGGCGAGGCTGCTGAGCTTTTCTGCGTTGTCCAGCTTCCGTCTGGGCGGCGTATGGGTGGCGCTGCTCGCCGCGCGCGGCTTTACGATGGCTCAGATCGGCATTGCCGAAGGCGTGTTTCACATCGCGAGCCTGCTCTTTGAGATTCCCTCCGGTGTGATCTCCGACGTCTTTGGGCGGAAGTATTCGCTTATATGCAGCCGACTGATGGGCATGATTTCGTCGCTGCTGATGGTGGTTTCCCGTGGGCTGCCCGGGGTATGCCTTGCGCTGGTGTTCGGCGCGTTCAGCTATAATTTTGAATCCGGCGCGCGGGAGGCGCTTGCGTATGACAGCCTGAAGGCGCACGGCAAAGAGGAATCATATCTGGGCTATTCGTCGCTGGATATGGCGATCTACCGCGTGGGCAGCGCGAGCGCGTATCTGATGGCCGGGCTGTCGCTGGCGCTGGGCTACCAAATCGCGAATCTGCTGGACGCAGGCATGGACTTCGTCTGTCTGCTGCTGGCGCTTGGATTTAAGGAGGTGCGCCTTGAGCCGGCGCAGCATGCCGAAAGCGCGGGTAAGAGAATCGCGGCGTGTGTTCGCGAGTCGGTCGGATTTTTGATTACGCAGACACAGGCGCGCAGGATCATGCTCGCCAATGCGTTTGCCGGAGCGATTGCGATCCTGCTATCGTTCTTTTTGCAGGCGCAGCTGCCGCTGGCCGGGCTGAAAAATGCATATCTGGGCCCGGCGCTGTTTGTGATGGGCCTTGGCGGGGCGGCGGGCGCGAGGATTGCGCTGCGGTTTGCGAAGATGAGGTATAAGCGGCTGTATGCGCTGTGCCTTGGCGGCACGCTGCTGGGGCTTGCGATGGGCGTGAGCGGCATGCCGCTGGTGATGGTGGCGGGCGGATTTGCGGCGGGGATGTTTGACGATCTGCTGCAGGTGAGAACGGACAGTCTGCTCAATAATCAGTTTCCCTCGGAGCAGAGGGCGACGCTGGTGTCGGTGTCCTCGCTGTGCTTTTCGCTGGTGATGATCGCCATGTCGCCGCTGGCGGGATGGTTCTTCGATGGACTGAGATAAAGCTTTATACAGGCGCGAAGCGAAGAAGGGGTCTGGGGATGAAATCCCCAGGCAGGTTTGGGCGGAAGCCCAACGTAACCCATGCGCGAAGCGCCAATCAGCAAGAGTCGGAGCGGAGCCGAAGGCGACAATTACGACTCCGCTATACTTTGATAGAATGTCTGCGCAGAACGCAACAGGCTACGCGCTGCGCTGGGCCCAGAAGGATGAGGGGGAAATTCGGATTTCCCCCTACATCCCTCTGGACTCCCATACCCCCTTCCGAACACCTGGGAGGTATAAGAACCCAGAGGATCGAAGGTTCATTCTTGATGATCGCGGGCGAACGCTGTTCGCCACTGTAGTTTGGCGCAGGGGGGACGATCCACAACGTAACCCTTACGTAGCTTAATATCCACATTGCGCATCAAGCAAAAAGGCTGCTCCATCGGAAGCAGCCTTTTATCATCCTGTCAATCCGCCATGTGCGCCCTCTCCAGAGCCGTCACGACGGCCGGCACAGCGATGAGCTGAAGAATCATGCCGGGAATGGCATTGACAAACCCATTGGCGACGAAAATCTGCCAGCCAAAGCTCTTGCCCGCCAGACCGTAAATCGGCACGCTCGCCAGCCCCCACACGACGCGCCCCAGCAGCATCGCGCTGATCAGCGAAACGAACATCATCGGCAGCGTCCGGGGCAGCTTTCTGCGCAGCATCCCGGAAACGAAACCATACGCCGCCAGCTCAAAGGCCATCGCCGCGGCGGCGGGCATGAGCACCGGCATGCCAAAGACCATGCTGCGCACGAGCGGCAGCAGCGCGCCCAGCGCCAGCCCCCAGAGGGGACCGCAGATCATGCCGCCGATAAAGACCGGCAGATGCATGGGACAAAGCATATTGCCGATGTGCTGGATCTGGCCGGTGAGAAAGGGCAGGAGCATGCCCACGGCCATGAGCATGGCGCTCAGGGTCAGGCGGCGGACGGAAAGCTTGCTTTTCATGAGAAATAATCCTTTCATAGATAGAAAAAAGCCATGGACAACAGACCGGTTCTCCGGCCGATTGCCTTCATGGCATGATGATTCTTTTTCAGCCGCCTTCGGACGGCAAAGACATTATATGACAGATGAAAGACGGTGTCAAGCGCGATCCGACGGATCGATGATGCCGCGCATGCGCCTGCGCTCGCGCAGCTTGGCCTCCTGCCCCTGTTCGGAGGGGACGTAGTATCGCCTGCCCTTGACCTCGGGCGGCATGTATTCCTGAGAAATCCAGTGGCCCGGATAGTCGTGCGGATAATTGTACTGCGCGCCGGAACCGATGCGCTCGTGACCGGCGTAATGCGTGTCGCGCAGATGGATAGGCACCGGGCCGAAGCCGCCCTTTTCCGCGTCGGCGACGGACTGATCCAGCGCCATGACGACTGCGTTGGATTTCGGGCTCTCGCAGACGGCGATGATCGCCTGCGCGAGCGACAAGCGCGCCTCCGGAATGCCGACCATCTCCAGCGCCTGGGCGGCGGCGACGGCCTGCAGCATGGCGGTTGGATTGGCCAGGCCCACGTCCTCGCTGGCGTGGGCGATGATGCGCCGGGCGATCAGCCGCGGATCGACGCCCGCATAGAGCAATCGCGCAAACCACGCAAGCGCCGCGTCGGCGTCGCTGCCGCGCAGGCTCTTGCAGAAGGCGGAGAGCATATCGTAATAGAGCGATTCGTCGCAGCGGATCACCGGTTTCTGGATGGATTCCTCCGCGACGGCGAGCGTCACGCGGATCGCGCCGTCGTCGCCCGGATCGGTGGTGAGCACAGCCAGCTCCAGCGCGCCCAGCGCGCTGCGCACATCGCCATTGGCGATGCGGGCGATGTGCTGCGCCGCGTCCTGCTCAAGGATCACGTTCTTGCCGCCGAAGCCGCGCTCGGGATCATCAAGCGCGCGCTGCATGGCGATGAGCACATCCGCTTCTTTGAGCGGCTCAAACTGGAAAATCCGGCACCGGCTTACGATCGCGGGGGTCATGGCGACGAGCGGGTTTTCCGTGGTCGAGCCGATGAAGCGCACCACACCGCGCTCGATGGCGGGCAGGATGGAGTCGCTTTGCGATTTGCTCCAGCGGTGGCACTCGTCCAGCAGCAGGTACGTCGCCTGGCCGTAGAGCGAGCGGCGATCCTGTGCTTCCTTGATCACCTTGCGCACGTCGGCCACGCCGCTGGTGACGGCATTGAGCTGCACGAAGGCGGAATGCGTGGTGTTTGCGATGATGGAGGCGAGCGTCGTTTTGCCGCAGCCGGGCGGGCCGTAGAAGATGGAGGAGGTCATGCGGTCGGCCTCGATGGCACGGCGAAGAAGCCGGCCCGGACCGACGATATGGCTCTGGCCGATGAACTCGTCAAGCGTGCGCGGACGCATCCGGTCAGCCAGCGGGCTGAGCGACGCTTCCTGAGAAGAAAACAGATCCTGCATAGTGACCTCCAAGGCATATTCTGGCCTTATTATAGCGCCGCAAAGCGCGAAAGGCAAGCCGGCGTCACAGCGCTTTCAGGCATGCCATCATTTTCTCATAATTCTCCGCCCTGTGCGGGAACGTACATTTGGAGCAGTCCTTGATCTGCTTTCCGTTCGATTCGATATATACTGGCGTGCCGGGGCAGTGATCCATGGCGTGCAGCGGACAGAAGCAGAACAGGCAGTTGATCTCCTTAAGCCCTTCGTGGCAGGGATAATACCGGCAGGCAGTATTGCAAAAGAATGCGTGCGACGGCTTCGTCATAGATCCTCCTGGTCAGATGCCTGTGATCTGCGGCATGCGCTGCAGCAGATTCGAAATCGGGCGATAGAGTGCAAGCATGAGCGCAAAATTGCTCACGCCGTGGATGAGGTCGTAGGGGATGCCGGCTATCCACCAGGCAAGCATCTGCCGCAGGCCGGAGGCGAGGCCGCCAGGCAGGCCGATGAAGAAATACGGCAGGGAGCACAAAAGCCCGAAGAGCAGGCCGAACACGCCGGAGACAAACGCCCAGAAAAACGCAGAGTCCGAGCGGGAGAAGGCGCGCGTGATCAGCGCGAGCAGCGGCCAGGCATACAGATACATCACCCACCACAGGCCGAAGCCGTAGAGCATCCCTTCAATGAGGATGAACACAGGCACGGCATAGAGCGCAAGGGGGCCGAAGCGCAGGGTGAAGAGGATGACGAGGAAGCTGGTCATCTCGATATTGGGCAGGCCCTGCATGACGAGCTTGCAGACCTCGATGACGGCGACCATCAATCCGACCGTGGCAACCTCGTGGGCGGCGCTGCGGCGGCTCATTTTGTATAGGCGATGACGAAGGCATCGCCGTCCTGAACGGGCTGCTCAGACGCGCCGTAATTGCAGTACTGCCCATTGACGGAGAAGCCCCAGTACGCGCCGTTTTCGCTGTAGACGGCGCGCTCGCCGTTGACGGTGTCGATCATCAGGCCGTAAGGGCCTTCCGCGCCGGAGAATGTGAGGCCGTCGGTTTCCTTCATGGCATCCAGCAGATATGCGGCGTCGGTTTTGAGGCTGTAGGCGGTTTCCTGCGCGGCGGAATTGACGACCGTGATGGTGATCGCCTTGCTGCCGGAGATGGGCTTCTCGCCGAAGGTGAGATACACGAAGGAGAGTGCGGCGACGAGCAGCACGAGCACGGCGCTGCCCAGCGCGATCCTGATGCGGGAGACGGGTTTTGTTTTGTTTTTCATGAGAGACTTCCTTTCCTGGGTTGATGAGGAGCATGGTGCAGGAGACAGAGATGCTGCCATGCCCCCTGCGGGTTGGAAAGGAAAAGGCCCGCGCAACATGCGCAGGCCAAAAACATTCGTCTCCCGTCGGATCTGCATGTTTTCAGCCAATGACTCGTGGCTGTCAAGCTTCATCCCCGGCAGGTCTTCTGACTTGGCGATCGACGCTTTGCTCCGTCTTCCCGGGCGGCAGGCCCAGTGACATGCTTGGAGCAAAACTCCCGCCTTACAGCGACGAGTTCGTGCAGGATTTGCACCTGCTTCCCTTTTCACCCGGGCGCGATCCTGTGGATCTGCCCCGGACACCGCGGACGCTCTGTTCACTTGACAATAGAATATCACAATCATCCTGCCTTGTCAAAAACATTGTTTTGCGCTGAATTTTCCTCAAAACCCTTTACAAACCGGGAAAAAACGGGTATCATTATCTGGCATATTGCAAAACGCGAATGAGACAGGACGCTGCCGCGATGAGCGCAAAGAGAGCCGGAGGAAGGTGAAATTCCGGACGGGAGGCGCGGCAAGGGATCACCTGTCCAGCGGCTGCGCTGAACCAAGTAGGCGCGGACGGATCGGCCACGTTAAGGTTTTAATGAAGTGGATGCACAGTGAATCTGAAACGACCGGCCTCGTGCGCAGAAGAAAGATGTTTTGCGTACTGGTTCGGAAGTGGAAGATGCACAGCATCAATTTGGGTGGTACCGCGAGCAGCCTCGTCCCAATGGGATAAGGCTGCTTTTATATTATACCGAAAGTGAGGAACTCACGATGTATCAGAAGGTTTCGACCGACATGAACTTCGTCGCCCGCGAGGAAGAGATTGTCAAGTTCTGGCGGGACAATGAGGTGTTCAAGAAGAGCGTCGAGCTGCGCAAGGGCGCTCCGGCGTTCACGTTCTTCGACGGCCCGCCCACGGCCAACGGCAAGCCGCACATCGGCCACGTGGAGACCCGCGCGATCAAGGACCTGATCCCGCGCTATCGCACGATGAAGGGCTTCGACGTGCTGCGCAAGGCCGGCTGGGATACCCATGGCCTGCCGGTTGAGCTGGAGGTCGAGAAGCTCCTGGGCCTGGACGGCAAGCCGCAGATCGAGAGCTACGGCATCGAGCCGTTCATCAAGGAATGCAAGAAGAGCGTCTGGAAGTACAAGACCGAGTGGGAAGAGATGTCCGAGCGCGTCGGCTTCTGGGCGGATATGGAAGATCCGTACGTCACCTACGAGGACAACTATATCGAGTCCGAGTGGTGGTCCCTCAAGGAGATCCACAAGAAGGGCCTGCTCTACAAGGGCCACAAGATCGTGCCCTACTGCCCGCGCTGCGGCACCGCGCTGTCCTCTCATGAGGTCGCGCAGGGCTACAAGAACGTGAAGGAGACCTCCGCCTATGTCCGCTTTGCGGTCAAGGGTGAGGAGAACACCTACCTGCTGGCCTGGACCACCACCCCGTGGACCCTGCCCAGCAACCTCGCGCTGTGCGTGAACCCGCACGACACCTACTGCAAGTTTATCGTCGACGGCCAGACCATCATCATGGCCAAGGCGCTCATCGACGTCATCTATCCGGACAAGGAGATCCAGATCCTGGCTGAGATGCCGGGCTGCGATCTGCGCGGTCTGGAGTATGTGCCGCTGTTTGACTTTGCGGTGGGCAAGCTCAAGAAGAAGGCCTGGTTCGTCGTGTGCGACGAGTATGTCACCATGAGCGACGGTACCGGTATCGTCCATATTGCGCCGGCCTACGGTGAGGACGACTATCGCGTCTGCCGCGACAACGACGTGCCGTTCGTCAATTTCGTCGACGCGCAGGGCTGCATGACGGCCGACACCAAGTGGCCGGGCGTGTTCGTCAAGGACGTGGACGCGCTGGTGCTCGAGGACCTCAAGGCCCGCGGCCTGCTCTTTGCCGCCGTGCCGTTTGCGCATGACTATCCGTTCTGCTGGCGCTGCGACACGCCGCTGATCTACTACGCCCGCCAGAGCTGGTTCATCAAGATGACCGCCGTGCGTGATCAGCTCATGAAGAACAACCGAGCCGTCAACTGGCTGCCGGAGAACATCAAGGAAGGCCGCATGGGCAACTTCCTGGAGAACGTCATCGACTGGGGCCTCTCCCGCGAGCGCTACTGGGGCACCCCGCTGCCGGTGTGGACCTGTGAATGCGGTCACATCCACGTCGTGGGCTCCAAGCAGGAGCTGCGCGAGATGGCGACCAAGGAGATCGGCGAGATCGAGCTGCATCGTCCCTACATCGACGAGGTCACCCTCAAGTGTCCGGAGTGCGGCGGCGAGATGCAGCGCGAAAAGGAAGTCATCGACTGCTGGTATGACTCCGGCTCCATGCCGTTCGCGCAGTGGCATTATCCGTTTGAGAACAAGGAGAAGTTTGAGCGCCGCTTCCCGGCGAACTTCATCTCCGAGGCGATCGACCAGACCCGCGGCTGGTTCTACACGCTGCTGGCGATCTCCACCTGCCTGTTTGACACCAACCCGTTTGAGAACTGCGTGGTCATGGGCCATGTGCAGGACAAGGACGGCCAGAAGATGAGCAAGCACAAGGGCAACACGGTCAATCCGTGGGACGTCCTCAATGCGCAGGGCGCCGACGCCGTCCGCTGGTTCTTCTATAACAACGCCGCGCCGTGGCTGCCCAAGCGCTTCCACGCCAAGGCGATTGAAGAATCCCAGCGCAAGTACATGGGCACCCTGTGGAACACCTATGCGTTCTTCATCCTCTACGCCGAGATCGACCAGTTCGATCCGAAGGCGCATCCGATCGACAAGGTCGAGCTCACGCTGATGGACAAGTGGGCGCTCTCCCGCCTGAACACGCTCATCAAGAACGTGGACAATCATCTGGAGAACTACCGCATCACCGAGGCTTCCCGCGAGATGGTGGACTTCGTGGACGATCTGTCCAACTGGTATGTCCGCCGCAGCCGCGAGCGCTTCTGGGGCAAGGGCATGGCCGGCGACAAGGAAGCCGCGTTCGCCACGCTCTATCACATCCTGGAGACCATGGCTCGCCTGACCGCGCCGTTCACGCCGTTCATGGCCGAGAACATGTACCGCAACCTGGTGTGCTCCGTGGATGAAACTGCGCCGATCTCCGTCCACCTGACCGACTTCCCGGTCTGCGACGAAAATATGATCAACCCGCAGCTGGAAGAGGACATGAAGGCGCTTCTGCGCGTGGTCATGCAGGGCCGCGCCGCGCGCGCCGAGTCCGGCATGAAGGTCCGTCAGCCGCTGGCGAAGATGATCGTTGCGGGCGCGACGCTGCCGCAGGATCTGTGCGCGCTGGCCGCCGACGAGCTCAACGTCAAGAACGTCGAGTTCACCGACGACACCACCGCGTTCATGACCTATCAGCTCAAGCCGCAGATGCGCACCCTGGGCAAGAAGTACGGCAAGCTGCTCAAAGCCATCGGCGAGAAGCTGACCACGCTGGACGGCAACGAGGTTGTCTCCAACTTCGAGGCGGGCAACCAGCTTACCTTCGAGCTCGACGGCAACGAGGTCGTGCTGGAGAAGGAAGACGTGCTCACCAGCCCGATGAAGAAGCCGGGCTATGTCGTGGCGACCGACCGCGACGTGACCGTGGCGCTGGATACCAACCTGAACGACGCGCTGGTGGCCGAGGGCTTTGCCCGCGAGGTTGTCTCCAAGCTGCAGACCATGCGCAAGGAGGCCGGCTTCGAGGTGACCGACCGCATCCTTGTGACCGTGAAGACCGGTGACGAGAAGCTCGCCGCGATCGTGACCGCGAACGTCGAGTCCATCAAGAACGGCGTGCTCGCGCTGGAGGTCGTTCTCGGTGAGGCCGCTGCTGACGCCTATGTCAAGGATTGGAGCATCAACGGCGTGCCGGCCACGCTGTCCGTCCGCAAGGCATGATTACCCTGAAGCTGCTGATCTTTGCGCTGATTCTGCTGGGTCCTTCTGCCTTCGCTTATGCGAAGGCAGGAGCCCGGCTTGGGCGCACGCTGCCCGCCGTGCTGTGCGGCCAGGGCCTGCTGCTGATTGCGCTGGGATACTTCCTGCCGTTTTCTGTCGGCATGGGCGCTCTGGCGGCGGTCAGCGCGGCGGCGTGGATCTATGCGCTTACGCATATCCGGGATTGGCGCAGGGCTGTTTTCGCACTGTTAGTTCCGACGCTGATCTTTGCGGTCAGCGCGGTATTTCTCTATGACGCCTGTGCGCGCAGGATATTCCTGTCTTATGACGAGCACAGCCACTGGGGCCTGATCGTCAAGGTGATCCATCACTTTGACGGGCTGCCGCGGATGGGCAGGGGCGCATCGTATATTCAGTATACCTATCCGCCGTTTACGGCGATGCTGCCGGCGATGGCGGGCACGCTGCTGGGCTATCGGGACGGCGTGGCATATCTGGGCTACGCCATGCTGATCGAAGGGCTGCTCTGGGGTCTGGCGGCGAAGGTATCCCGGGGCGTGAAGACGCTTGCGTCCTGCGCGCTGGTCTATCTGATGCTGATGGTCGTCTTCCCGATGGGCATCCTGCGCCTGTTTGCCGAGCCGGTGATTGCGCTGCTGATGGCGCTGCTGATCCTGGGCGCTTTTGAGGATTCGAAGGCGGGCCTCTGGGAGGATTGCCTGCTGGCGGCCGCGCTGGCGATGACCAAGAACACGGGCCTCGTGTTTGTCGCGATTGCGCTGGCCGTGCGCCTGTGCGTGCGCTGCGACCGCCGCACGCTGGCGCATACCGGCGGCATGCTGGCGATTTCGCTTATGGCGGTTTTCTCCTATTCGGCTTACTGCAGCGCGCAGGGAATCGAGGCGCTGATTTCGCCGTCCCATTTTGCGGAAAATATGTCCGCGCTGTTTCAGGGGACGCTCAGCGAGGCGTATGCGGGCATTCCGGCGCGCTTTGCGGCGTTTCTGTTCACGACGCCTCTGCCGCAGTCCGGCGTGTATGCCTGCTATGGCTTTGGCACGGTCGCTCTGGTGCTGGGCATGATGCTCGCGCTGTGCGCGGCGCATGCTGCCATCGCCAAGGACAGGCGGCAGGCACTGCGGTTCTGGGGCGGATTGTGGGCTGCGAATATCGCGTATCTGCTGATGATCGCCGCTTCGTATTTCTTCAATTTTGAGCCGGAGGAAGCTGCGCGGCTGGCCGAGGCGGACCGCTATACGATTCTTGTCGCTCTTTGGACGGGTCTGCTTGCCGTGGCGATGCTGATTCGCGAGAGCGGAAGGCTGCGTGCGGGGCATCAGGCGGCGCTTTTGTGCGCGCTGGCGGCGGTGATGCTGCCGGTGAGCCATCCGGAGATGACGGTTAAGACGTTCATCACCCGGGAGTATGTGGATCATACGATCTGGGGACGGGCGCAGACCGACCGCATGAGTGCGTTTATCGTGCAGGCGCTTGGTGAAGAGGAAAATACGCAGATGCTGTGCATCGGCGATCACGACTATGCGCAGCTGCACCATACGCTGGCGGGAACGGCGGATATCGGCCCCATCGGGAACGAATGGTGGCGCTGTGCGTGGCGATCGAACCCGGAGAAGCTGCGCGAGGCGCTGGCCGGGGGAAGCTATGCGTATGTATTCGCCGCTGATATGCAGGGAGAGCGGGAGCTTGACGGCATAGATGCGCGCTACGGGGCGCTGACGGCGGACGGAGAGCCTGTGAAGGACTATTCTCTCTATCGTGTGGAGCATGGAGCGGATGGCAGCGTGACGCTGCGCTATCTTGCCTCCATGCCCGATCAGGAGACTTGAGTTGTCATGAAAAAGATTGTTATAGCCGGCGCGGGGGCATATCATTTTGCCCCCGCGATTTTCGAAGATCTGTTTGTCAGCTGGCGCGCGCCGGTTGAGGTCTGGATGGTGGACAGCGACATCGAGATGGCGGAGCTGTCCGCCCGCGGCGCGCAGGCGCTGGCCCGCGCGTTTGGCTGCGAGGCGCGCTTTTATTACACCACGCAGCTGAGCAAGGCGACGTTCAGCGCGGACGCCGTGATTTTCTGCGCGGACTTCCTGGACGAGGAAGGCTGGAAGAAGGACGTCGAGATCCTGGAGGAGGTGGGCCTGTACAAGCAGGCGCGCCTGCGCGGCGGAGTCGGCGGCGCGATGCAGACGATGCGCGTGCTGGACTTCATGACCGATCTGGCGACGCAGATGAGCGAGGAATGCCCGGATGCGCCGCTGATCATCTGCGACAGCGGCTTTGGCGGCGTGCAGCTTGCGCGCGCGTGCGAGTGCGCGCAGCGTATGTGCGGCGTGCGCACGCTGGGCCTCTCCGGCGTGACGGAGCAGACGCGCAAGCGTCTTGCGCTGTATCTGGACATGAAGGAAGAGGATCTGGATATCGAGTGCGCGGGCCTGAACAACTTCTCCTGGGTCACGCGCCTGCGCGACAGGAAGAAGGATACCGACCTGATTCCGCGCTGCATGAAGGAGATGCAGGAGGACAGCCGCGAGGCGCTCTCCAGCCAGTATATCGACTGGTACGGCGCGATCCCGGCGGGCGAGCGCGTGATGCAATACGAGCTGCTGGGCGATACGGAAGTGAGCCCCAAGAAGACGGTGCTCCTCTCCGGCGTGGGCCTTGCGGATTATGAGCTGAGAAAGCGCAATCTGGCGATGCTGACTGTCCACGGCCCGCTCTCTCCCGAGGGCGCGAAGGCGTGGGGCCAGATCCGCACAAGCGGCCTTTCTTCCGTGCGCCCGGTCGAGGTGCTGCGCGCGCTGTGGGGCGAGAAGGACTGCCGCGTGGACAACCTGAACATGCCGTGCGACGGCGCGGTGGAGGGCGTGGCCCCGGGCAGGTTTGTCGAGTGCCCGGCGGTGATCGGCAAGGATGGCGTGCATGGCATTGCCGTGGAGCTGCCGGTGGAGCTGCACGACCTGATGGGCCAGCTGAGCCTTTGCAACGTGCTTTATGCCGAGGCGGCGAGCACGGGCAGCCGCGCGGCGCTGCGCGAGGCGATGGAGATCGATCCGGCGCTTGCAGGCGTGGATTTGCTCTATACAGAAGGCGTGCTTTCTGATATGATGGAGGCGCAGAAGGAAAAGCTGAAGCGGTTCTTTTGATTGAGATTCTAATTGTGTTGACTGCGTCGTTTGGGGAGGAGCAGAGCCCCTCCCCTACAGGGGAAACGGAATGAATACGAATCATCGCAATCGAAAGCCAACCCGTCTGCGTGGATTTGATTATGCACAAAGGCGAGCATATTTTGTGACAGTGTGCACGCAGGAACGATGCGAGATCCTTGCAAATATATGTAGGGGAGGGGCTCTGCTCCTCCCGATGGGTGAGATTGTGGACAGGGAAATCTAGGATTTGCCCGGCAGGTATGACATATCTGTTGACAAATACGTGATTATGCCCAATCATATTCATCTGATATTGAGATTGGATACGCAGAAGCAGTCTGTATCGCTTTGCGATGTTGTATGCGCATTGAAATCGAGAACGACGAAGTTAGCAAACGTATTGGATCATCAGTCAGGAAGACAAATCTGGCAGCGATCATTCCACGATCATATTATCCGCGATGAAAAGGATTATCTGAAGATATGGCAATATATCGACGAGAATCCTATGAGATGGGAACAGGATTGTTTCTATCACGAGGAAATACGGAAGAGATCCGAACAAGACATCTGAGCAGGAAAGAGGAATTCCATGTTTATTGCAGATAAGTGGCAGGATTATGAGGTGCTCGACTGCGGTGCAGGCGAAAAGCTGGAGCGCTGGGGCGACGTGTATCTGCGCCGTCCGGACCCGCAGGCGATCTGGCCGGCGCGCGAGGCGAGCCTGTGGCGCAAGGCGCAGGCGCACTATCACCGCAGCGAGAAGGGCGGCGGCAGCTGGGAGTTCTTTGACAGGCTGCCCGAGCGCTGGGAAGTGAACTACAACTGCAACGGCGATGCGCTCAAGTTCTACGTCCGTCCGACCGGCTTCAAGCACACGGGCCTTTTCCCGGAGCAGGCGGCCAACTGGGACTGGATGAATGCGCTTGTGAAGCAGCGCAAGGCCGAGGGCCGCGACGTGAAGGTGCTCAATCTCTTTGCCTATACCGGCGGCGCGTCGATGGCGTGCGCGGCGGCGGGCGCGCAGGTTTGCCACTGCGACGCGGCGAAGGGCATGGTGCAGTGGGCACGGGAGAATCGCGAGCTGTGCGAGCTTCCGGAGGCGAGCACGCGATGGATCGTCGATGATGCGCTCAAGTTCGTGCAGCGCGAGGCGAGGCGCGGCCATTTTTATGACGGCATCCTGATGGACCCGCCCAGCTATGGACGCGGCCCGGGCGGCGAGGTCTGGAAGCTGGAAAACGAGCTCTACGGCCTGGTGAAAGCGGCGAGCGAGGCGCTGTGCGAGGATCCGCTGTTCTTCCTGCTCAACGGCTATACGACGGGCTTCCAGGCGAGCGTGTTGGGTAATATGGTCGATATGTGCGTGACCTCACGCTTTGGCGGAAAGGTGACGGCGGACGAGCTGTGCCTGCCGGTCTCTGCCGGCGGCGTGCTGCCCTGCGGCACGAGCGGCCGCTGGCAGCAGAAGACGCTTTAAGCCGCCGCGAAGCGAAGAAGGGTCCAGGGACAATGTCCCTGGGCGGGTTTGGGCGGCAGCCCAACGTAACCCATATATGGGAGTATGTATGGAACAATATCACGGCGTCGGGATCGTCTACGAGGATAATCATCTTCTCGTGGTCGTCAAGCCCCCGAACATGCCCACGCAGGCGGACGCATCCGGCGACGCCGACCTGCACTCCACAATGAAGCAATACATCGCGGAGAAATATCAGAAGCCGGGCGCGGTGTATCTGGGCCTTGTGCACAGGCTGGATCGTCCGGTGGGCGGTCTGGTTGTACTGGCGAGGACGAGCAAGGCGGCGGATCGCTTAAGCGAGCAGGTGCGCAAAAAGACGCTGGCGCGCCAGTATGTCGCCGCCGTGCGCGGGGACGCGCGTGAGACGGCAGAACTCAGCGATTATCTGCTCAAGGACGAGAGGACCAACACCGTGCGCGCGGTGAGCGCGAATACGCCGGGCGCGAAGGACGCCAAGCTCGTCTACCAAAAGGCGGGCGAAGGCGGCGGACTGTCGCTGCTTCGGGTAAAGCTCTTCACCGGCCGGTCGCATCAGATCCGCGTGCAGCTCTCCCATAGCGGCTGCCCGATCTGGGGCGATGCGCGCTATGGCAGCGGAAAGCCCGGCGAGCAGATCGCCCTTTGGGGCGCGCATCTGGGGATGATGCATCCGACCAAGAAAGAGGAGATGCACTTTACCGTGCTGCCGCCGAGGGACAAAATGCCCTGGCGCGGCTTTGATGAGGCAATCTGGGCGCGCGAGGAGAAAATCGTCCTGTAAAGGGGAGGAGCAGAGCCCTGCGCTTAGAAGCCGCCTGCAGGCGGGACCGCATCCGCCCTTCGGGCGCCTTCCCTATAGGGGAAGGTTTGCTTACTTTTTTTAATCCGCTGCGAAGCGAAGAAGGGTCCAGGGACAATGTCCCTGGTCAGGGGTTCGGGGATGAAATCCCCGGAAGGCAGTCCCGACGTATTCTCTTGTAATCGGGAAGAAACCGGCGCGCTTTTGCGTCTTATGGATAAACGGCTGAAAGGAAACGGATCATCGATGAAGAAAATCACGGTGCTGTTTGTAATGCTCGCGATGCTGATGGGCGCGTGCGCGCTGGCGGACAGGCAGGCGGAGATGCTGCTCAACGCCGCAGTGAGCGAGCTGGGCTATACCGCCACCAAGGGCGGCTACAGCAAATACGGCGAATGGGGCGGAAAGGCCTACGGCGAGTGGTGCTCGGAGTTTGTCTCCTGGTGCGTGGCGCGCGCGGACGAGGTGTACGGCGAGAATATGCTGGGCAATGACTATCCGCTGCAGACCAGCTGCGCAGACGGCGCCGCCTGGTTCAAGGAGCAGGGACGCTATATCACCGTAAACGGCGGCCTCAAGGGTGAGGAGGGCCAGTTTTACCTTGCCGACGGCGTAAGCGTGGAGGAGCGGCCGTATATTCCCCAGCGCGGTGATCTGATCTACATCGAATGGTATAAGTATAACCGTTTGGATCATGTGGGCATCGTCGAGTTTGTCACGCAGGATACGGACGGCGCGTATCTGGTGCATACCATCGAGGGCAATAACCATATCCTCGGCCCGACGCCCAGCGATGTGCGCCGCTATACCTACCGGCTGGACGATCCGTCCATCCGCGGTTACGGCGTGCGCGAAAACGGGCTGGTCGGCACGGCGCTGAAGATGGGCTCCGCCGGAGGGGACGTCGTCGCCTACCAGAAGAAGCTCATCGAGCTGGATTTCTATAACGACGAGCCCGCCGGCAAGTTCGGCAAGGGCACCGAAACGGCGACGAAGAACTACCAGAAAAAGCGCGGCCTTTCCGTCACCGGCGTGGCAGACCGCGAGACGCTGATGATGATCGAGAGCGAGATCGCCGAAAAGCGCGAACAGGCCGAGGAAAAGGCCAGAGAGAAGGCCGAAGCGCAGGCGCAGGCGATGATTGATGCTGCGAAAGAAGCCATTGCGGCCAACTGGTTTGGTGAGTTTGATCCCTATGACGAGGAGGCCGCGTGGAGCCGCCTGATGGCGGATATCACCGTGCTGGACGTCGATCAGAAGGAAAAGGTCTATCTCTCCGACGGCCCGAACGGAAACAGAAAGACGACGGCGGAACATCGCGGATTTTTCTTCGGCGAGTCCGTCGCCGTTCGTGTTTTGGATGAGCAGGACGGCTGGAGCAAAATACAGGCCTATAACGACTATGACGAGCTGGAGGAGGGCTGGGTGCGCCCCGGCAGGCTCAGGACCGTGACGCCCAATAAAACCTGGGGCATGATCATCGACAAGCGCACGCAGCGCCTGTATCTGTATAAGGAGGGCAGGCTCGTTACCGAGCTGCTCGTTTCCACCGGCACGACCACGGGGCAGAATGAGGACTTCTGCGAGACGGCGTCCGGCGAATTCCTGCTCATCAGCGCGACGGGCGGCTTCTGGTCGGGCAATCTGTGGTGCGATCAGGCGATCCGCTTCAACGGCGGCGATCTGCTGCATATGGTGCCGGCGGTGTATCGCGGCGAGAACGTCGGCGTGAATCCCGACGGCACGGGCGATTTCAGCGTCTGCGAAAGCGCGCTGGGCTCGCGTGCCTCCCATGGCTGCATCCGCGTGCAGCGCAAGGAAAACGAAGACGGCTACAGCCATTCCTGGATTTGGAAGAACCTGCGAACCGAAAAGAATATCAAGCTCATTGTCTGGGACGACGACGGCAGAAAGCTCAAGGAGACGGACGATTCGGCGGCCGTGTATTATAACCCCGACGGCGGTGAGAAGTTCCACGCCGATCAGTATTGCCCGGGCGTGAAGGACAGATATCTGCCGCTGACGGAGCTCAAGTACGGCGCGCTTGCGCGCTATCCTTATACGGAGCTGACGGCCTGTTCAGCCTGCCAGGCGCCCGAACGCCCGGAGAAGGTGGCTACATGGAATGCGGTCATCGATCGGGCCTACGAAGAGCTTGGGATGACCGCGCCGTAAGCGGCGGGCCGTGCCTGAAGCAAGGAATCGGTTTTCTGTTCATCGAAGTACTGCAAAAGAGAAGATAACTGGAGGCATTTCCCATGGAACCCCTGAGAATCCATCATGTCGGCATGCGCACGTTCAAGACGGCGCTTGCGGTTGCGCTGTGCGCGCTTGCGTATTATTTTGTGGGCAGGAGCCCGGCCTTTGCCTGTATCGGCGTGATCTTCGGCATGGGCTATAATCTGGAGGACGCGCGCAAGAACGGCGGCAACCGACTTTTCGGCACGATCATCGGCGGCGTGGTCGGCATCCTGCTTTTCAGGCTGTATCTGGTGTTCGTGCCGGACGGCCATCATACGCTGCTGCTGGTGCCGCTGGTGTTTATCGGCACGATTATCCTGATCATGGCCTGCCAGACCTTCTGGACGGGCGGCGTGCAGCCGGGCGGCGTTGTGCTGTGCATTCTGCTGTTCAATACGCCCGCGGCGACGTACATCGATTACGCGATGAACCGCATCTTCGATACGGCGGTGGGTGTGCTCTTTGCGTTGGTGATCAGCTATTTCTTCCCGCGCGGCTGGATGAAGGAGATGCCCGAGCGCTACAGGAGCATGAAGCGCCACGCGCGCGAGGCATTCAGCCATGTACACATCCATCATCCGCCGAGGAAGAAGCGATTTACCGGACACCGCTGAAGAGAAGACACCGAGAGGTGGAGATACATATGCGTCGGATTCTGAGATTGTTGCTTCTGATGCTGCTGGTCTGCAGCAGCGCGTTCGCGCAGCACGGCGACGCACTGGACGAGGCGATGCGGCGGTTGTGTGTCATGTCCCAGCAGGATGAGGCGTTTGAGGGATTTGCCTACAACGGCGGATACATCTCGGGGCGCGGCTGCCAGCCGGTGAGCATAGCCAATGCCATGATTGCGTCCTTCGGCGTGGAGAACAGGGAGACGGCGATCGAACTGGTCAAGGAGACGACGCAGGTGCTCGTCGTCGAGCATATGCGCGGCGAAGGGCGGGTGGAGCTGACCCGGGTGCCGCTGCTGCTCAGCGCGCAGGAAAGAAGCGCCGAGGCGCAGGAGCATCCGTATCTGGCGGCGCTGATCGGCCCAAGCGCTTCGACAATCACCGAAGAATATCTGGATGCGCAGATGGTCGCGGAGCACTTTGCAGCGCAGCACGCGCCTGCGCTGCTTGTGGGCAGGCAGTCGGTGCATCCTGAGTGGGAGCCGATGATGGAGATCGTCCATCAGCTCTATGATATGGGCCTGAGCGACGCGACGCTTTGCCTGGCGAGCGTCGGCGTGGGCCGCAAGGACTCTGGCACGCCGCTGGCCAGCGGAAAAAACGGGCATTATCTCTCGATTCTGATCCATGTCGGCACGTTTATGCAAGATGGGCGCGTGTATGTGCTCGATTCGCTGCCGCGCGCGCTTGCGGACGAGGAGAGCGGATTCGCCCATGAGATGCACGAGGCGTATCCCTTTGCACGAAAGCACATGGCGTTTGGCGATGTATTTGACGTGGAGCGCATCAGCAAGACGGTGCTGCGCCTGACGCAGCGGGCACAGACAGATTGGAAGGACGCCCCGCCGCAGGAGAAGGCGAGGCGGATGAGAACGCTGCTGCTCTACGGGCCGGGCGTTCTGATGATCCATGCGCCGGGCGGAATCAAATTCTGAATATCAATACAGCCCCGCGGCAAAAGCTGCGGGGCTGCTTTTTTTGGGCGAAAAGAGAATTCAGAGGATGCGGCTGGAAAGCATGCGGGCGAGCTCCCCGGCGCTCTGTGCCGGAGGCTGGCTGTTGTCATATTCCAGATGGGCGGCGCAGCGGTAGAGCGCTTCGCGCTGGGCAAATAGCGTGCGCATACGCGCTTCCTTGTCGCCGGCGAGGTTGGGCCGCGTGTCCTGACGGACGTCTGAGATCATGCTTTCAAGCGGACGGTTGAGCCAGATCACAAAGCCTGCTCTGCGCATGCGCGCGATGTTCTCCTGGCGGGTGACGATGCCGCCGCCCGTGGCGACGACGCAGGGCGGCTCGTCGATCACGCAGCGCAGCGCCGCAGTCTCACACAGACGGAAGCCTGCGTCGCCAACGTCAGAAAAGATCTCCGGAATAGAGCGCTCTTCATAGCGGACGATCTCCTCGTCCAGATCGATGAAGCGGCAGCTGAGTTTTTCGCTGAGCAGATGGCCGATGGTGCTCTTGCCGCAGCCCATCATGCCGATGAGGAAAATGTGTTTTCGCATACGCATGCTCCTTATTTGCGCATCATTCTCTGGCAGATTTGTAGGCGCCCAGCAGACGGCAGTTCTCGCAGTCCTTCGCCAGGGAATCCATCAGGATGCGCAGCGTGTTTTCCTCGATGCTGCCAGTCAGATCCACGTAGAAACAGTATTCCCAGTTGCTCTCGTGCAGCGGACGGGACTCGATGTGTGTCAGGTTCATGCCCATGGCGACGAAGGAAGAAAGCGCGCGCATGAGCGAGCCGCGCTCGTGGCGCACGGCGAATGTGATGGTCGCCTTGTCCGGCACGCCGATGGACGTGGGCGAAGCGCTCACGATGATGAAGCGCGTGTGGTTGCCGTCGAAGGAATGGATGTCCGGCACGATGATCTCAAGGCCATAGTGCTTGGCGGCAAGCCGGGAGGCGATGGCAGCGTTGTGCTTTTCGCCCAGTTCGGCGACATGCCTGGCGGCGATGGCGGTGTTGAAATACGGCGTGGTAACCCAGTCGGGATGCTCGCTAAGGAACACGGGGCACTGGGCAAAGCCCTGCTCGTGGCTGTAGACGGTCGTGATATCCTCGACCGTTGCGCCCGGTACGCCCAGCAGGCAATGCTCCACGCGCACAAGCTGCTCGCCCACGATATGACAGGCGTAGCGGCCCAGCAGATCATAGACCAGATTGATCGAGCCGGAGGAGGAATTCTCCACCGGGAGGACGCCATACTTTACAGAGCCGTCTGCCACGGCGGCAAAGACCTCTTCAAACGTTTTGAAACTCACGCGCTCGCAGTCGTCGCCGAAGAAGCCCACAACTGCGCTTTCGCTGAACGCGCCGGGCACGCCCATGTAGGCGACAGTCTGCGTCTGATTGAGCGTGTCCAGATAGCGGCGCTGCTCCTCGCGGGAAAGGCGCATCAGCTCGCGGAAGTAATCCGTGACCGGACGCTTGAGAAGCTCATCCTGCAGCAGCGAGGCGCGGCTTTCGAGCACGAGCTGCTCGCGGGAGGTATCCAGAATGTCCATGTTGTTGTGGTGCTTGTACAGGGCGACCTCGCGCACGACCTGCATGCGCTTTTCAAACAGCCAGACCAGCTGTGCGTCGATGACGTCGAGCTCCTGCCGGCACTGATTCAAATCCTTCATTACGTTTTCTCCTGTCAATGCATTGCTGGTATATATCCCGCGGCGGCGGGGGACCTCATCCGTCAGCCCTGTGGGCGGACACCTTCCCCTATGGGGAAGGCTTGTTTTGTGGCAGCGTCATCCATCATCAATTCGCACAGGGCGATGGCCAGAGCGCTTTCGATGACGACCGCTGCGCGGGGAACGATGCAGGGGTCGTGCCTGCCGGTGATGGAAAGGGTTGTGTTTTCTCCGGTCGAAAGATCGACGGTCTGCTGCTTGCGGGCGATGGAGGGCGTGGGCTTGATCGCGGCGCGCAGGACGATGGGCATGCCGTTTGTGATGCCGCCGGTGACGCCGCCGTTGTGGTTGGTCAAACATCGCACACAGCCCTCCTCATAGCGCATGGCGTCGTTGGCACGGCTTGCACGCATGGAAGAGATGGCCATGCCGTCGCCGAATTCAACCGCCTTGACCGCGGGGATGGAGAAGAGCAGCTGGCTTGCCACGCTCTCGACGCTGCCGAAGAACGGCGAGCCGATTCCGGCCGGAACGCCGACTGCCGCACATTCGATCACGCCGCCGACGCTGTCGAACTCCGCTTTGGCTTTTGCGACGGCCTCGCGCATGGGCGCTTCCTTCGCAGGATCGAGCAGCGGGAAGCGGTTGTTTTGAAACTGCGAAAGCGTATTGGCGCTGATATGAACGGGATCGAGCACATCATCCGAAACATCGCAGATGGATGCGATGTGCGCGCCGATGGCGATTCCTTTGGCGGCGAGCAGCTGGCGGGCGATGCTGCCGGCGAAGACGAGCGGCGCCGTGATGCGGCCGGAGAAATGGCCGCCGCCGCGCGGATCATTAAACCCATCGTATTTGATCTGTCCGGCGTAGTCGGCATGCCCGGGGCGCATCTTCGCGCGCAGCTGGGCATAGTCGCCGGAGTGGGTGTTCATGTTTTCGATCAGGCCGCAAAGCGGCGTGCCCGTGGCGCAGCCCTCGAAGAGGCCGGAGACGATTTTCACTTTGTCCGGCTCCCTGCGGCTGGTTGCGGTGGGATCGCTGCCGGGAGCGCGGCGCGCCATATCGCGTGCAATGGTTTCCTCGTCGATAGGCGTTCCCGCGGGGATGCCGTCGATGACCATGCCGATGGCGCTGCCGTGGGATTCACCGAATATCGTGAGTTTGAAATGCTGGCCGAAGGATCCTCTCATCGGGCAAGACCTCCTAACAGGGCAAATTCTTCCCAGAACGCGGGGGCAGATTTTTCGACGGCCTGCGCGTCGGTGATCGTGAGATCGCCGCTTGAAATCGCGGAGGCGACGGCCATCGCCATGACGATGCGGTGATCGTTGCAGCCATCGATCGTTGCAGCATGCAGTTTCCTGCCGCCGCGGATGATGAGGCCGTCGTCAAGCGCCCGCGCATCTGCGCCGCAGGCAGTGAGCGCAGCATGCATTGCCGAAAGCCTGTCGCTCTCCTTGATGCGAAGACGCGCTGCGCCGGTGATGCGGCTCTCGCCTTCGGCCGCGGCCATCGCCACGGCCAGGATCGGCACCAGATCGGGGATCTGGGAGGCGTCCACCGCTATAGCATGAAGCCGGGATGGGCAAACATTGATGACGCCGTGGTGCGTATTGATGATCGCGCCCATGGAACGCAGCACGTCGACGATCGCCCGATCGCCCTGTGCGCTGTTCAGATCCAGCCCGACCAGAGAAAGCGGGCCGACGGAGGAAAGGCAGCCTGCGGTCAGATAGAACGCCGCATGGCTCCAGTCGCTCTCCACATGCACGGCGCCGGGCGAGCGGGGCGTCTGATGGCCGGGGATGACGAGCGTCTGTTTGTCCTGCCAATGGGACTGGATGCCAAAGAGCATCTGAACGCCGCGGGTGAGCTCGACATACGCGCGGGACTCCAGCGGCGTGGTGATGCGGATGATGCTCTCGCCGGGCCGCTGGGGCAGGGCGAGCAGCAGGCCCGTGATGAACTGGCTGCTCACGTCGCCGCGCAGGGAATAGGCGCCCGGAACGAGCTTGCCATCCACGATCAGGCTGTCGCCGGCTTTCTCCCAGCGGATGCCGAGAGGACGGAACATCTCTTCATAAATATCCAGCGGGCGCTGCATCAGCCTGCCGTGTCCGACGAAGCGGACGGGACCGCAGCCGTCGAGCGCGAGCGGGATGAAGAAGCGCAGCGTCGAGCCGGATTCGCCGCAGTCCAGCGTGCGGCTGCCAATAAAATGCTGACCGCCCGAAAGCGTCGCGCGGACAAAGCCGGGCTGCTCATGCGCCGTGGTGAAAACATCGCCCACAAGCCCCAGTGCTTTGGCGCAGGAGAGCGTCGCGACGATATCGCGCGAGAGCTGCAGCGGGGCGAGCGTGGTTTCCCCCTGGGCAAGCGCGGCCATCATCACGGCGCGATGCGACGCGGACTTGCTGGGCATGACGTGAAGCTGCCCGGACAGCGGGGAAGGGGTGACGGTTTTGATCATGGGGGCCTCCAGTGAAGTGAGCGAAGAATGCCTGCGGACGGGACCTCATCCGTCTCGCCTTCGGCTGTCCACCTTCCCCATAGGGGAAGGCTAATTTACTATGGGCGAACACAGTTCGCCCCTGCTTATCTTCTTAAAGCAGCCGCGAAGCGAAGAAGGGGTTCGGGGACGATGTCCCCGAGCAGGTCTGGGCGGCAGCCCAGCGTATTCTCCCTGTTACAGTAGCGCCTTGAGCGCCTGCGGCGTGAGCGGCATAGCTTTGCATGTGCCGATTCTGGTGAGCAGGATGGTGCGCACCTTGCTGCCCTCGGCCTTTTTGTCCAGCGCCATTTGGGCGGCGAGCGTGTCGCTGGAGATTCCGGCGGGATATCCGGTCATAAGATCATAGGCTTTGAGCACATTGGTTACGCGTTCGGCCGTGCCTGCGGGCGTGACGCCAAGCGCCTCGCCCCAGCGGCAGGCAGCGGCCATGCCGATGGAAACGGCCTCGCCGTGCAGCAGCGTGCCGTAGCCCATAGCGTTTTCCAGCGCGTGCGCGAGGGTGTGGCCGAAATTGAGCTGCATGCGCACGCCGTGATCATGCGGATCGACGCGCACATAGTTGGCTTTGATCTCGCAGCAGCGGGCGATGATCTCGTCCAGCACAGGCATGAGCGCTTCACGGGAGCCAAGGCTTTCGATGCGCTCAAACAGCGCGCAGTCGTAGATGCAGCCATACTTGATTACCTCGCCCAGCCCTGCGCCGATCTGGCGATCGTCGAGGGTTTGCAGGGTGTCGCAGTCGATGAGCACAAGCTCCGGCTGATAGAACGCGCCCAATAGATTCTTGCCGCGCGGATGATTGATGGCGACCTTGCCGCCCACGGAGGAATCGACCTGCGCCAGCAGCGTCGTCGGTACCTGAATGAAATGCACACCGCGCATGAACGTAGCGGCGGCATAGCCCGTGATATCGCCTACGACGCCGCCGCCCAGCGCGATAACCAGATCCGCGCGAGTGAGGCGGAAATCGAGGAAGGATTCGTAGAGCCTGGAAAGCTCTCCGGCACACTTGGTCTCCTCGCCCGCGGGCAGGATGATAAGGCTGCTTTCGATGCCGGCCCGGTGCAGCTGCTCCATGAGCGCATAGGAATACAGCGGCGCGGTGTTGCTGTCGGCGACGACGGCGGCTTTTCTGCCCTTGTATGCAGAGAATAGCTGCGCGCAGTTTTTTAACAGACCGCGTCCGATATGGATGTCGTATCGGCTTTCGGGCGCGGTGGCGATCACTGGGACGACAGGCATGACAATCCCTCCCGATGATTATTTGAACAGGGGCAGCTTGCTTGTTTCGATGCTGCGCTGCCTGTCGAATTCCTTCTTGCGGTCGCTTGATGCGGTGAGCCGGGCGAGCAGCGCCTCACGGTCGTCCGAGCGAAGGAGCGCGCTGTATTCGCCGAGTTTTTCGATGAGCTCGTCTGTCAGGTTCGCCAGCGTTTCCTTGTTGACCCAGAACAGCTCGGTCCAAAGGTCAGGCTCCAGCGCGGCGACGCGGGTCGCGCCGCGGAAGGAACCGCCCTCAAAGCCATAGCTGTCAAAGAGCAGATGCTGATCGCACAGGGCGAGCGCCATGACATGCATGAGCTGGCTGGTGTAGCCGATACGCTCGTCGTGCGCCTCGGGATTGGACAGCACGATGTCCGCGCAGCCCATGTGCAGCACCAGCCGCTCCATGAAGCGGACGGCGCCCACGGGCACGGAGTCGTCGGGGGTGAGGATGTAGTGGCTGCCGCGGAAGAGATCGGCGGTGGCGTTGGCGAAGCCGCCGCGTTCGCGGCCGGCCATCGGATGGCCGCCCAGATAGGTAAAATGTCTGCTTTCCAGCGCTTCCACCGCCTCGTGCAGCGGACGTTTGACGCCGCAAACGTCGGTGAGCAGGGAGCCGGGCTTGAGGCGATGGGCGTTTTCTTTGATGAAGGCCGCAGCCGCTGCGGGATGCAGGCACAGGATGACGACGTCCATGGTTTCCAGCGGCGCATCCTCGATGCTCGCCCAGCAGGAACGGACAATGCCCCTGCCCAGCGCCTCAAATCGCGTCCACTCGTCGCGATCAACGGCGTAAAACGCTGCGTCCGGATAGCCGGAAAGCGCCATCGCCATGCTGCCGCCGATCAGACCCAGACCGATAAACATGATTCTCATAATACACGCTCCACAATAGGCGCCATGGCATGCAGCTTGCCCATGACTTGAGCGAACTGCGCCGGGGTGAGGCTCTGCGCGCCGTCGCAAAGGGCGCAGGGCGGGTTGTTGTGCACCTCGATGATCAGACCGTCTGCACCGGCGGCAACGGCGGCCAGCGACATGCGCTCGACCATCCAGTTAAGCCCCGTCGCGTGGCTCGGATCGACGATGACCGGCAGATGCGAGAGCTGCTTGACAGCCTGCACGGCGGAGAGATCGAGGGTATTGCGGGTGTAGGTTTCAAATGTGCGGATGCCGCGCTCGCAGAGGATGACGTTGGGGTTGCCGGCGGCCATGATGTATTCGGCGCTCATGAGCCATTCGCTGACGGTGGCGTTGAGGCCGCGCTTGAGCAGGATGGGCCTTTGGGTCTGACCGAGCTCGGTGAGCAGATCGAAATTCTGCATGTTGCGCGCGCCAACCTGAATCACATCCACCCGGCGGTCGAATTCTTCCACGAGCTTCGGACTCATGATCTCGGTGCAGATGGGCATGCCGGTGAGCTCGCGTGCCTGCTCGAGCAGCGCGAGGCCCTCAAGCTTGAGCCCCTGGAAGGCGTAGGGCGATGTGCGCGGCTTGTATGCGCCGCCGCGAAGAACATTCGCGCCCGCGGCGTGCACCTTGAAGGCGGTGTCGGTCAGCTGATCGTAATTCTCCACCGAGCAGGGACCGGCGAAGATCGCCAGCTTTCGCCCGCCGACGGCCACGCCGCCGCAGTTAATCACAGAATCCGTGGGGTGGAACTTGCGGTTGGCCTTCTTGAACGGCTCGGAAACCGGCATGATGCGCTCGACGCCCGGCTGGATCAGGAAGTCGGTCGGGTCCAGGTGGGCGACGTCGCCGATGACGCCGAGCACCACGCAGCCGACGCCGGCGTTGCGCTGGATCTGCATGCCCTGAGACTCAAGCGACTTACACAGCGCGCCGATTTGTTCTTCCGTGGCTTTGGGCTTCATGATGATGATCATGGGATATTCCTTCTTTCCTTAAAGAAATCGAGAGAACAACGGGATGAAAAAAGGCCCCTGCCTGTGTGGCAGGAGCCTGACGATGCAAGTCAGCGGGCCGGGATGGAATGCATCCAACGCCGGCAAGATCTCTCATGCGCGCACAAAAGCAAGACTATTACTGCTAAAGCAATAGCCGCTAAATCGCGCAAAAGAGAAGCTGTACATGAGAGTACCTCCGACGGGATCTGTTTTTGATTGCGGAAATTATAGCACTTGTAAAAACCATGTGCAAGCGTTTTGATAAAAGGTGCGAAAATTGACACTCTGTCAAGTGACAGGTGAATTTGATTCAACCTTCTTGAGCAGCTTTCGGGCATCCTCCTGAGAGGCGAGGGCGAGGATATGCTCGCTGCCGGTAAAGGTGTAGTTTGCGCCGGGCAGGGGACGCAGCGTCTCGCCGGTTTTGACGGCGAGAATGTTGATGTGGTATCTGTTGCGGATATCCAGCTCGAGAATCGTCCTGCCAATCCAGCTCGCCAGCGGCGGAATCTCGTAGATGGCATGCTCCTCGGTCAGCTCGATATAGTCGAACACATGCGACGCGCTTGTGCGCATGGCGATACGCTCGGCGCTGTCGCGCTCAGGATAGATGACCTCGTCCGCGCCGTTTCGCAGCAGCAGGCGCATGTGCATATCCGCGCTGGCCTTGGCGATGATGCGTTTGGCGCCCAGATCCTTGAGCATGGAGGTGATCAGCAGGCTGGAGGCGAAGTCCGAACCGATGCACACAAAGCAGATATCGAAGTTCTGCACGCCGAGCGCGCGAAGCACGTTTTCGTCCGTGCAGTCGCAGATCTTGGCGCTGGTGACGCTGTCGGCCAGCTCGGTGACGATGGCCTCGTTGTGATCGACGATCATCACCTCGTTGCCCAGGCGGGCCAGCTTTTCGCACAGATGGCGGCCGAAGCGGCCAAGGCCGATGACGAGAACGGATTTCATACGGAAACCTCCTTGATTAACCAATCAGAATGCGGTCCTCGGGGCAGCGAAGCGGCGAGGGCGCGGGGGAACGCGCGATGAGCAGCGCAAAGGTGAGGCTGCCCAGGCGGCCCATGTACATCAGCAGAATCAGAATGAGCCGGGCAAACGTGCCCAACTGGCGCGTGACGCCGGTGGACATGCCGACGGTATTGATCGCGGAGAAGACCTCGAGCAGCACGTCGGCAAGCGCAAGCTCCGGCTGGGCGCCGCAGATCATCAGCGCGGCGGTCAGCGCGATGGTCACATAGACGATCACGATCGAGCAGGCGCGGCGCATAAGATCATTCGGCAGGCGGCGGCCCAGCACATGAATATCGTCCTCGCGCCGCAGGATCGACGCGGCAAGCAGCAGCAATACGAGCATGGTCGTCGTCTTTGCGCCGCCGGCGGTGGAGCCGGGATTGCCGCCGGTGAGCATGAGCAGGAGCGTGAGCAGGCTGCCGGCAGGGGAGAGCGCGCCCGTGGGCACGGTGTCAAAGCCGGCTGTACGCGGGGTGACGGCGGAGAAGAGGCTGGCCAGAAGGCGCGTCCTGAGATCCATGCCCGCCATGGACGCGCCGCGCTCGAAGAGGAAAAACAGCAGCGCAGGGACGATCACGACGACGGGCGTGATGAGCAGCACGACGCGCGTGTGCAGCTGCAGGCGCCTGAAGCGGAATCGGTTTTCCAGAAGGTCATCCCAGACGAAAAAACCCAGGCCGCCCAGCAGGATCAGCGTGCAGGCGGTCAGATTGATCAGCGGGTCGGAGACGAAGGATTCCAGCGAGGAAAATGCGCCGGAGACCGTGCCCATCAGGTCAAAGCCTGCGTTGCAGAAGGCGGAGACGCTGTGAAAGAGCGCATAGCCCAGACCGCGCCAAAGCCCCAGCATGGGGACGAAGCGGAAGCTGAGCAGCAGCGCGCCGACGCCTTCAAGGATCAGCGTGCCGGCGAGGGCGCGGCGCACAAGGCGGACGACGCCGGAGAGATGCAGCGTGGCGATGCTCTCCACCAGCAGCGTGCGCTGGCGCAGGCCGATGCGCCGGCCGAGCATCATCGCGGCGAGCGCCATGACGGTCATTACGCCCAGGCCGCCGATCTGGATGGCGCAAAGGAGCACGCAGCGGCCGAAGAGCGACCAGTGCGTTGCTGTATCCACGACGACGAGACCCGTGACGCATACGGCGCTTGCCGCGGTGAACAGGGCGGTGAGGGGATCGGTCCATGTATAGGCATGGCTGGATGCGGGGAGCATCAGCAAAAGCGTGACGAGGACGATCAATGCGGCAAAGCCGAGGGCGATCACGCCCTGTGCGCTCATGTGTGTGCGCCGCCGGCGAACGGATGAATCCATAACAAACCTCCAAAGGCAGTGCTGGATGGATACGCATTGCATATTTCAAGTGTAATACGGCGCGGGGACGCTTGTCAAGCGCAAGGGCGTGATGGTCGACGAACGGATCCAAAGCGCAAAAAAGGAGCTTTCCGGAGAAGAAAGCTCCCTGTAGGGTATGCAGAAAATCAGAGCATAAACCGTACGGCGACGGCCTTGCCGAGGATATTGACGCTGCGGGTCTCCTCCTCGCCGCCGATGTCGATTGGATCGTAGGCCGGATTGGAGGGGAGCAGCTGGGTGAAGGCGACGCGGCCGCCCGGGCCCATGATGCGGCGCACGC
Organism: Clostridiales bacterium; assembly: GCA_015056305.1. Lineage (GTDB taxonomy): Bacteria > Bacillota > Clostridia > Christensenellales > Aristaeellaceae > Ventricola. The sequence goes on from SVGO01000007.1 coordinate 32,868, forward strand.
GCTTGAGCGTGAGCTCGTCGTCCAGGGCAATGGCGGCGATTTCGCCGTCGCGGACGCTGTCCTGCTTGCGGATGAAGACGACGTCGCCGGAATGGATGCGGTCGCCGGACATGGAATCGCCCTGCGCGATCAGCGCAAAGTCGCACACGACATTTTCTTCGATGGTGGCGTATTCGCTGCCGTCGCCGGGCTTATAGATCGGCTCGCCGCAGGCCACGCCGCCGAGGATGGGCACGCGGCGCACGCCGTTTTCGCGGGTGATCTCGGGCTCGTCCGCGCTGCCGGTGAGCATGGAGAGGGGAATGCCCAGCTTGAGCGCATAGCCGGCGACGATCGAGAGCTTGGGCACGCGCTGCTTGGTCTCATAGCGGCTGATGACCTGCTTGGTGGTGCCAAGAAGGGCAGCCATCTCGTCCTGAGAGAGACCGCGCTCCTTCCGGATGGCCTTGAGGATATCGCCGAATTCCATGGTTTTCCGCCTCCTTGCAGTCGGGCATGACCCTTTCGATAATGTCATTATAACAGATTTGTCACCGATTGCAACCCATTTAAAACTTTTTTAAGAATTTTGTCACCAAATGGTTGACGAACGACTGCTCCCGTGATAGAATGACGTTGTCACCAAACGAGCGACAAGGTAAGACACTGTCATCCGGATGGAGAATAGATGAGAAGTGGTTTTTGATCGCTCAAATATTTCGGAATTTAACAAAGAAGTGGAATGAATTCTGAAAGAAAGAAGACAAAACGAAAAGAAAGTGGAATGGAAAGGGGATCGATGGAGCGTGGAAGCAACAATGGAGATGTCACTGCAGCGGATGGCCGACCTGGAGCGGCGCGTGATGGCGCTGGAGGAGCGCACACGGAGGTCCCTGTGGACGCAGGAGGCGGCGCTGGCCTGCAAGGAAGAGGAGCTGTTGGGTCGTTACGGCGAGTATGTAGATAAGACGGTGACGGCAAAGATCCTGGGCGTCACGCGCGCGACAGTGTACGCCATGCTGGCGGACGGACGCATCGAGGGCGCATGCGCGGGCAGGCGGGTCAGCGTGCGAAGCATCGCGCACTACATGGCTGCGCCCAAGAGCCGCGGCAGGCAGCGCAAGAGCGAGCTGTGTCCGCAGGCGAATCAGCTGGCGATGTGATGACGATTCATCAGGGAACAAAAAGGACCGGCCCGAGCCGGTCTGAATGAGAAATACGAAACGATCAGAAAGAGGGATTTGCGATGAGCCTTGTTCAGATGGTGCTGCTTCTTGTGTTTGGCGTGCCGCTGGTGGTGGCGTGCCTGGCGTTTACGCTGTGCGCGATGTGGATGCAGATGCGCGAGGATCAGCTGCGCTCGGAGAAGCAGGGATTGGCCGAAAGCGTGTAATCCCCGAAGAGGCGGGCCATGGCGTCCTCATAGACGGCGATGGAGTTTGCTTTGCGGGCAGCCTTGAGCGGCTTGTCCGCGCCGTCAAAGCAGCAGGCGATGTTCTTGGCGACCTCGCGCATGCGGCCGAGAACGACGCTGGTGGTATAGGCCTGCTGATAGGCGGCGAACAGATCGTCATGGAAGGACTTGAGCGATTCGCGCGTGAGCGGCGCGCCCCCGGCGCAGGTCTGCGCCAGCGCGGGATTGGCGAGCATGCCGCGCCCGAGCATCAGCGCGCGGGTATGCGGATGCTGCCAGGCGAAATCCCGGCAGGCGTCCGGGGTGAAGAGATCGCCGTTGTAGACGAGGGGAAGTGGGGTCTGTCCTTCGCAGGCGGTATAGACGTCCCTGTGCGGCGTGCCCTTGTAGTACTGCTCGCGTGTGCGGGGATGGATGATCAGCTCGTGCACAGGATAGCGGTTGTAGACCTCAAGCAGATCGTCAAACTCGTCCGGGGAGAAGAAGCCGATGCGCGTCTTGATCGACACGCGGACCGGCGTATGAGCGTAGATCTCCTCGAGGAAAGCGTCCAGATCCTGCGGGCGCTGGAGCATGCCCGCGCCCTTGCCCTTGGAGGTGACGGTGCCGGAGGGGCAGCCGACGTTCAGGTTGATTTCCTCATAGCCCATATCATAAAGAAGCTGAGCCGCCCAGAGAAAATGGTCGGCTTTTTTCGTGAGCACCTGCGGCACGACGCGAAGCCCCTGATTGACCTCGGGCGATACGTTGCTGCGCTCGCGCGGGGTGAGCACGAGATTCTGCGTGGGGCTGATGAAGGGGATGAAGTATTTATCGATTCCGGCAAAATGCGCGTGATGCACGCGGCGATAGACGGCGTCGGTAACGCCCTCGAGCGGGGCGAAATAGATCGGCAGAGAAACGGACATGCTGGGCTCCTTGTTGATTGGCAAAATGGCGCGCGCAAAGATGCCGCGCAGACCGTATTGTAGCATGAAACGCGCCCGGTGGCAATCGCGGGATTGGCGCTTGCAAAGGGCGTGTGCCTGTCGTATACTGTCTGTATCACATACGCATGCGCAGAAAGGAACTATGTATGGATATTCAGAAGATCATCACCGAAGCCGTCAAGGCGCTGACCGAGAATGAGGAGATGCTCAAGGCATTCAACAAGAACCCGGCCAAGACGCTGGAAAAACTGCTGGGCATCGACCTGCCGGATGACAAGGTCAACGCCGTGGTCGCGGGCGTCAAGGCGAAGCTGGGTCTGGACGACGTGATGGAAATGGCCGGAAAGCTCAAGGGCCTGTTCGGTAAATAACCTGCAAAGAAAGGCGGGAGGAACAGAATCCCTCCGCAGGCGGCTTTCAGCAGACGCGAAGCGGAAAAGGGAGTCTGGGGATGAACTCCCCAGATGGGTTTGCGCGATAGCCCGATGTTGCCGGGCTCAAAGCATCACTAAACCGCCGCGAAGCGGAAAAGGGAGTCTGGGGATGAACTCCCCAGATGGGTTTGTGCGATAGCTCGATGTTGCCGGGCTCAAAGCATCTTTAAACCGCCGCGAAGCGGAAAAGGGAGTCTGGGGATGAACTCCCCAGATGGGTTTGTGCGATAGCCGACATTGCTGAGCTCAAAGCATCTTTAAACCGCCGCGAAGCGGAAATGGGAGTCTGAGGGACAATGTCCCTCAGGCGGGGTTTGGGGGCTGCGCCCCCAAATAAAAAGCACCGATTCTGCAATCGGTGCTTTTGCTTTGCGATTATTACGCGTTGGCGAGCCACTCGTCAGCCTTGGCGGCGGACATGCGCTTGATGCCCTCCTCGGCGTACTGGGACTCCGGGCCACCGAAGGTGTACAGGAAGAACTTGCCGCCCTGGGTCTTGTACAGGGACTCCTCGTAGCCGGCCGGATCGCCGAAATTGCCAAAGGAGCGCTTGGAAATCAGCTCGGAAGCCTCGGTATCATACTCAACCTTGCAGATGATCTTCTTCATAATGGTAGATTCCTTTCATGTTTTCTGTTATCAGGGCTGCTGTGCAGCCGGAAATGTCAATGCTATATTCTGTCTGGTATACCAGTTACCTGACGCGGGATATGATAACACAAACTTTCTTCAAAGACAACTCCCCTGGGAAAAGATGATGAATTCTGATGCAAAAAATGGGGATAGTTATGTGGATAAAGCGAAATAAATCAGAGGACACAAGGATTTTTACGCCAGAGATGAAGCGCGGACGAGCAAGAAAACCGCCTGTGGGCGGCGATGCATCCGGCTTGGCCGGCGGGGATGAAGATTGATGTTTCTTCATAAAACTGCTATACTGGAAACCGACATGCACGCGATGTGCCCTGCTGGCAGGAGCCCGGGGCGGATATCCCGGATCGGGCATGAATGGAACCAGGCGGAAAAGAGGAACAGAGCATGAAACTCAGAACGATTCTCTTTGATCTGGACGGCACGCTGCTGCCCATGGATCAGGATGTGTTTATCAAAGCGTACTTTGGGCTGCTGGCCAGAAAGATGGCGCCGCTGGGCTATGAGCCGGAGAAGATGATCAAGGCGGTTTATGCGGGCACGAATGCCATGGTCCAAAACGACGGATCAGCGACGAACGAGGACGTGTTCTGGAAGGTCTTCTGCGGCGCGTTCGGCGAGGCAGCGCGCGGGGACGAACCGCATTTTGATGCGTTCTATCGCCATGAATTCCAGCAGGTGAAGAACGCCTGCGGCTTTGATGTGCGCGCGGCGCAGCTGATTGCCCGTCTGAAGGAGAAAGGCTATCGCCTCGTACTGGCGACCAATCCGCTCTTTCCTGCCGTGGCGACCCAGAGCCGCATCCGCTGGGCAGGCATGAACGCGGCGGATTTTGATCTGGTGACGACCTATGAGAATTCCAGTTTCTGCAAGCCGAACGTGAAATACTACGAGGAAATCCTCGGTAAGCTGAATGCAGATCCCGGCGAGTGCCTGATGGTGGGCAACGACGTGGGCGAGGATATGATTGCGCAAAAGCTGGGTATGAGGACGTTTCTTCTGACCGACTGCCTGATCAATCGCGTGGACGGGGACATCGAGCAGTATCCGCACGGCAGCTTTGAGGCGCTGGAACGCTATATAGAATTGCTCGGGGAATAAGTCAATACAAAGAAACCTATGCTGAAAAGCATAGATTATTGGCTTATGTCCGGTTGTATATATCAAACGCCGCAGATGGTATTTTGTCTGCGGCGTTTAGAATATAAAAAGAAAACCGCACGCCTCCGTGCGGTTTGGTGGAGCATACCGGATTCGAACCGGTGACCTCTACAATGCGAATGTAGCGCGCTACCAACTGTGCTAATGCCCCAAGTGATGAACTTGTTTCAGAACGGTATTCAGTATAGCACGGGTGTATGGAAATTGCAAGCCTTTTTTTTAAAAAAAGTGTAAGAGAATATTTCGGGAGGAGATTGACACAGGGCTGCTGATTTTGTATAATCAAATTAAGAAATGAGAATGATTCTCATTTTTGGATAATAAAACGGGAAATGAGCGCTTACGGCTCTACAGGCCAATCGGAGCAAAGGAGAACAGCGATGAATATCTGGACGTTTGTGGGGATCATGCTTCCCTTCCTGGGCACGGCGCTGGGCGGCGCATGCGTGTATGTGATGAAAGGCGAACTGAGCGAGCGCGTGAACAAGGCGCTGCTGGGCTTTGCCTCGGGCGTGATGGTGGCGGCGTCCGTTTGGTCGCTGCTCATTCCGGCGATGGACAACAGCGCGCATCTGGGCCGGATGGCGTTTGCGCCGGCGGCAGGCGGTTTCCTGCTGGGCATGGGTTTTCTGCTTGCGCTTGATAAGCTGGTGCCGCACCTGCATATGGACTGTGATGAGCCGGAGGGCCTTCAGTGCCAGCTGGGCAAGTCAACAATGATGATGCTTGCCGTAACGCTGCACAACATCCCCGAGGGGATGGCGGTCGGCGTGATGCTGGCGGGCCTTGGCGCGGGTCATGCGGTCACGACGCTGGCGGGTGCGCTGACGCTTTCGCTGGGCATCGCGATCCAGAATTTCCCGGAGGGCGCGATCATCTCGCTGCCCCTGCGCAGCCGGGGCATGGGCAAGCACAGGGCGTTTGCCATGGGCGCGCTCTCGGGCGTGGTCGAGCCGATCGCGGCGATCGTGACGATGCTGCTTGCGCGCTGGCTCTCGCCGATTCTGCCGATAACGCTGGCGTTTGCCGCGGGCGCGATGATCTATGTCGTCGTCGAAGAGCTGATTCCCGAGTCGGCTGCGGGCAGCCACTCCAACATCGGCACGATTGGCTTCGCGCTGGGTTTTGCGCTGATGATGACGCTGGACGTGGCGCTGGCGGCCTGAGGCTGCATTCTCTTCCGAAAAGCTTTCCAGATGGGCGCTAGCTGGCGATCGCTGCAAGAAATGGAGCAGAAAGACGGACTGAGGCGGCCTGAGGCCGCATTCTCTTCCGAAAAGCTTTCCAGATGGGCGCTTGCTGGCGATCACTGCAAGAAATGGAGCGGAAAGACGGATTAAGGGTTGCCTGAGGCAGCGCTCTCTAAAGCTTTCCCGATGAGAGCTGCCCGGCGGACGCTGCAAAAAGCCGGGCGGAAGATCCTGCAGAACAACCCAAGAAAATGATCAAGGAGGTATGCGTTTGAATATTACCTGGATTGAGATGCTCACGACGTTTATCGAGGGCCTGATTACATTTATTTCTCCGTGCGTGCTGCCGATGATTCCGGTGTATGTGCTCTACTTTGCCGGCTCGGGCGAGGGCAAGCAGGCAAAACGCACGCTTGCCAGGGCGCTGAGCTTTGTGTTTGGCTTCACGGCGTTGTTTGTGCTGCTGGGCGTGTTCGCGGGAACGCTGGGCGGTCTGCTTGTGCGCTATCAGAGCGAGGTTAACCTGATCTGCGGCATGATCATGATCCTCTTTGGCCTGCATTATGCGGGCGTGCTGCATATCACCCTGCTGGAGAAGACCGTCAAGCCGGGCGTGCAGGTGCAGCCCAAGGGCTATCTTTCCTGTGCGCTGCTGGGCGCGGTGTTCGCCGTGGGCTGGACGCCGTGCACGGGTCCGCTGCTGGGCAGCGCGATGATGCTGGCGGCGAGCAAGGGCTCGGTGATCTCGGGCGCGGTGCTGCTGGCGAGCTATTCGCTGGGCATGGGCATCCCGTTCGTGCTCTGCGCGCTGCTCATCGACAGGATCAAGGGCGCATTCGCTGTGATCAAGCGCCACTACAAGGTGATCAACCGCGTGTGCGGCGTGTTCCTGGTGATCGTGGGCATTGCGATGATGACGGGGCTCTACAGCCGCTTCTCGCTGATGCTTCAGAGTGCGTCGCAGCCGGCGATCGTGCAGGAGGCAGAGCAGGCGGAAGCGCCTGTGATCGAGCCGACGGCCGAACCTGTAATCGAAGCGACGGCAGAGCCGGCAGCTGATACGGCGGCCGAACCGACGGCTGAGCCTGAGCCGGAGGTCATGGGCCCCGTGATGCGCAACATGGCGCCGGATTTCATCAGCTATGACGATGCGGGCAATGCCGTGTCGCTCAAGGACATGCGCGGCAAGCCGGTGGTGGTCAATTTCTTCGCCAGCTGGTGCGGTCCGTGTAAGATGGAGATGCCGTACTTCGACGAATTCTACCATGAATACGGCGATCAGGTGACGTTCATGATGGTAAACCTGTGCGCCTTTGGCAACGACACCAAGGAAAATGGCAAGAAGATGGTGGAAGAGGGCGGCTGGACGTTCCCGGTCTATTTCGACTCGGACGGCGATGCGGCGATGAAGTACGCGATCCGCTCGATGCCCACGACGATCTTTGTCTCCCCCGAGGGCGAGCTCATGGGCCGCCATACGGGTGTGATCCCCAGAGATTCGCTGGAGAAGACGATTCAGACGATGATCGCGGAATCTGCGGATTAATTGCTCAACAGTACAGGCGGGCGGAAGCCCGCCTTTTTCTTTGATAAATAGGAGATTGCGCGAAAATACGTGCTGCGAGCACAGAAATGCTTAAGAGCGTAAAGTGGTTCGGAAGTGGGAGCGGCCACTGGCCGCTTTTTACCGGGTCAGTCAAAGAGGGTGTTTTCGCTTCGAACCGGACATGGTATAATAAATGCGGAAAGGTCTGGTGGATGTTCTTGAAGAGAAATAGCGAAAGCAAACGAAGGAAAAGAGAGGCAAAGACGCCGTATTATACCAACAAGGCGACCTTGGCGGTGTATCTGGTGCTGCGAGGCTTGGTCATTTTCTCGCTCGTGCGCGCAGCGCTGAGAGGAAACTTTGAGAGCGTGTTCCTGTGCGGATTGACGCTGGGCCTGCTGATCCTGCCGAGCATCCTGACCAGAAAGCTGGAAATCGAGCTGCCCACGACGCTGGAAATCATCATTCTGCTGTTTATTTTCGCGGCGGAAATCCTCGGTGAAATCAACAGCTTTTACATTCGCGTGCCCAATTGGGACACGATGCTCCATACGCTTAATGGATTTCTCTGTGCGGCCGTCGGCTTTGCGCTGGTGGATATGCTCAACAGGAGCGATCGCTTCTCCTTCCGGCTTTCGCCCGTGTATCTGGCGATCGTCGCCTTCTGCTTCTCGATGACGGTCGGCGTTCTGTGGGAGTTCTTTGAGTATGCGGGCGATGTGTTCCTGGGCTTTGATATGCAGAAGGACACGGTCGTTCACGCTATCCGCACGGTCGAGCTCGACCCTGCGCGCAGCAACAAGGTGCATGCAGTCAAGGACATCGCCGATGTGATCCTCGTGCATGGCGACGGCACGCAGACCGCACTTGGACTTGGCGGCTATCTGGACGTGGGGCTCCATGACACGATGAAGGACCTGATCGTTAATTTCATGGGCGCCGCGGTGTTCTCGATCATCGGTTTTTTCTATGTGAAGGAAAAGGGAAAAGGACGCTTTGCTGCGCGCTTTATTCCGCGCGTGCTCAGAGGGACGGACAAAGAGGAGAAATGACATGCCTCAGATTACGACGAACGCCATTGTCGTGCGGCGCGCGGATTACCGCGAAAACGACCGCATGATCACGCTCTTCTCCCCGACGATGGGCCGCATCGACGCGCTCTGCCGGGGCTGCCGCAGGCAGAAGAGCCCGCTGATGGCGGCGAGCGAGCTGTTCTGCGCGGGCGAATACGTGCTCTATCAGACCAGTGAGCGCGCGACGGTCGTCTCCTGTCAGGTGTCGGATACGTATTACGCGCTGCGCAGCGACTATGAGAAGCTCTCCCACGGCATGTATATGCTTGAGCTGTGCGCGGCGGCGATCCAGCCCGCGCAGGAAAACGAGCGGCTGTTCATGCTGCTTTTGCGCTCGCTGGCGCATCTGTGCTATGGCGACGTGCAGCCGAGGCGGGTGACGGCGGTGTTTTTGATGGGCATGACGTCGCTGCTGGGTTTCCGGCCGCAGGTGGGCCGCTGCGCGCGCTGCTCCACGCCGATCCTGCAAAACAGGGTGGGCGATCATGTGATCATCGGCAGCTTCAGCCCGGAACAGGGCGGCGTGCTCTGCCCCGGATGCAGCGCGGGCGAGAAATGCCGCGTGCGCGAAGGCGACGTGGTGTATCTGCAGGACATCATGAAGCGCGGGCTCAAGTCGCTGAAGGACGAAGGCGAATGCCCGGATGAACTGTTTACCGCGCTGCGGCTGCTGGCTGAGGGGCGGCTGGATACGCCGATCCGCTCGGGGAAAATGCTGGTGTAATACAATTTCTGGATAAATACGATCGATAGACGCGAAGCGTAAATGGGGTCAAGGGGCGAAGTCCCTTGTCAGAGGTCTGGGGATGAAATCCCCAGGCAGGTTTGGCACCGAAGCCGAGCGCGTCCAGTGGACGCATTGAGCGAGGCGGAGCGTGGGAAACCGCAAGGAGCAATGGAACATTGCGACTATGCGGTATTCCCGGACTGGCAGCCCAACGTCTCCCTGTGCAAAGCGCCGGAGGGATTTATGGACGAGAAGAAGATGGAATTGCTCAGAACCTGGGTACAGGAATCCAGACGCATTGTGTTCTTCGGCGGCGCGGGCGTGAGCACGGAATCGGGCATTCCGGATTTCCGCGGCGTGGACGGGCTGTATCATCAGAAATTTTCTGAGCCGCCGGAGACGATCATCTCGCATACCTATTATCAGAGAAAGCCGTCGACATTCTTTGAATTCTATCGCACGCGCATGATCTATCCGAACGCCAAGCCGAATATCGCCCATGAGAAGCTGGCCCGGTGGGAGCGCGAGGGCAGGCTGCTGGCCGTCGTCACGCAGAATATCGACGGCCTGCATCAGATGGCGGGAAGTAAAAATGTATTCGAGCTGCACGGCAGCGTGCACCGCAACATCTGCCGCGGCTGCGGAAAGGTGTATGATCTTGCCGCGTTCATGCAGATGGCGCATATCCCCGTCTGCCCGGCATGCGGCGGGCGCGTAAAGCCGGACGTGGTGCTCTATGAAGAGGCGCTGGACGGCTATACGATCTCCGGCGCGCTGGACGCGATCCGCAGGGCAGACCTGCTCATCGTCGCTGGCACGAGCCTGACGGTCTATCCCGCGGCGGCGTTCCTGGATGAATACCCCGGCAACCGGCTGGTGCTCATCAACAAGACGGAAACCAAGCGCGACGACATCGCCAATCTCGTGCTGCATGAAAAGCTGGGCGACGTGTTCGCGCAGCTGCCGTAAAACAGGCTGAAGCAAAGGGATACGTTGGGCTGCCGGTCCGGGAAGCCCGCCTAGTCGCAATGTTCCATTGCTCCTTGCGGTTTCCCACGCTCCGCCTCGCTCAATGCGTCCACTGGACGCGCTCGGCTTCGGTGCCAAACCTGCCTGAGGGATTTCATCCCTCAGACTCCCTTCTTCGCTTCGCGAGGGATGAATCAGATTTGAAAATCGTATAAGCCAACAAGTTCCTATAAAACAAAGAAGCCTCCTCACGGAAGCTTCTTTTTCTTTGCAAGATATACATATGCGCCGAGGATGACGGCGGCAAGGCCGCTCATCCCAAGGCCAAGCCTCAGCATCCGCGTGCGATAGGTGAACACGATCTCGTGCTCGCCCGGCTCGACCCACACGCCCATGAACGATACGTCGCAGGGGATGATCTCGGTCTTTTGACCATCGAGCGTGGCGGTGAAGCCCTTGTCATGCGGGATGGTGAAGACGACGAGGCCGGCCTCTTTGGCGTCGATATGCGCGGTAAAGCCGCTGCGAGTGATCTCGAATCGGTCGCAGGCGTTTTGCTGAAGGCGGCTGACGCTCTCCTGCCAGGATGGGATGTTGTAGACGTCAAGCACATTCATGCGATCCTTGAAGCGCGCAAGGTACGCGTCGTCCAGCGCCGCGCTGGCCAGGAGCACCGTGCCCACGGTTTCGCTGTCCATGCGCTGATGATGCGTGCCGGTGACGGTCGCCTGCAAAAAGCCCATCGGCACGGCATTGGGATTGACGTAGACGGCAAAGCCGTTCTCCTTGCGGTCGTAGACAAAGCCCTCGGGGATGGTATCGCTTTCGTCGAACTGATGATACTCCGTGACCGAGAGCAGCGCGCGGATCGCCGCCTGATCGTCCGGCGGGGCGACGGTGGTCGATTCGTCATAGCCAAAGCCCGCCATGGAGACGAACCTGCCTACGGTCGACGTGCGCAGAGACGAGAAGCACGTCAGAGAAGAATGGCCGCGGATCAGGCCGTAGTTGCGCAGGCGGCGACCGTAGTCGATGCGCTTGTATTCGCCGGATTCACTCAGCTCCAGCGCGGAGAGCGTGGGCTCGGCAATCTGATCAAGCGTATACACGCCGCTGGCTGCGTCACTGCCGCCGGAGAGGATCACGCGGTCGCCCACGGCAATATATCCGGCATACTGCGCGCAGGCCACGGCGCACACGAGCGCGAGCATCGGCGCGAAGCGGCGTTTCTTTCCGGCAATCAGCAGCATCGCGCCGCCGCCGAGCAGCGAGAGCGAGACGGAGAGGATGCGTAGCGCATCCGGGCCATACGCGCCCTTGCGGCGGTTGAGTAGGACCTCTGCGATACGGTCGGGAAGCACACAGAGCGCGCCTTCCGGCAGGAGGAAGGGCACGGTCAGCATGAGCACGACCGCCGTGCAGACGGCAAAGCAGAGCATCCACGCGCGGCGGCTCTCGATGGAAGCAAGCGCATAGAGCGTGGCGAGCACGAGCATGAGCACAAAGCCGTACCACCAGCGGGTATAGCTGATATTGGTGAACAGCGCGAATGCGCCGCACAGAACGGGGATCGCCGAGCAGACAAGCAGCGCCGCAAGCAGCACCTTGAGCCAGCGCTCACGCTTCTGGAAGACTGCAAACGCGAGCACGCCGGTCATGCCGAATACGGGCAGATAGCCCGCCACGGAGCTCCAGCTCGGCGCGTCGCCGTAGTAGGCGTGCAGCACGTTGCTCTCGATGGGCATGAGCAGCGCACGAAGGCGCTCCAGCAGCACAAAGGGCGCGTAGGTCTGCGAAAGCAGCGAGCCCGTGCCTGCGCCCGTGCGCGTGATGGTGAGCATATGCATGAGCGAGGGGAGCAGGATCACGCCCGAGAGCGCGCAGCCCACGCCGCACTCAAACACCGCATAGAACACGCGGCGGAAGCTCCGCGCGCCCTTCCAGTCCTCCGAGAAGAAACGGAAGGCAAAATACAGCGCAGAGAGCAGCGCGCTGGAGAGCATGAAGTAGTAATTCACCAGCGCATTGAGCGCGCAGGCGGCAGACAGCAGGCCGGGGCGCGGCGAATCGCCCATGGCGATTTCCAGCCCCAGCAGGATCAGCGGGAAGAAGGCGATCACTTCCGTGAAGTGATAAAACTGCGTATTGACGATGGTGAACGAGGAAAACCCATAGAGCACGCTGCCCAGAAGCGCCAGACGGCGATCCCTGATCATGCGGTCAAAATAGAGAAAGGACGCAAGCGCAGCCGTTGCATGCTTGAGCACGGCCATCAGGCTGATGCCGAAGGGAACAAGCGCCTCAGGCAGCAGCGCCAGCGGCCAGACGAACGGGCTGCCCAGCGTATAGAACGCATAGCTGCCCACGCTCGGCGCGCCGAGGAATGTATTGAACGAATAGCCGGAAAGTCCTGCGCGCAGGATGCGCCGGGTTTCCAGGATGAAGGGGAGCTGCTGCTCGATATAGTCGCCGCGGGTCACAAACCGGCCGCCGTAGGGCACAATCGCCGGGGCGAGGGCGAGAAGCGCGAGCAGCGCGCCAAGGAAAAACGCATGCGCGCCTGTGATGCGCGCGCGGGATGTATGTTTATGATTCATAGATCACCTTAACAATGGGAGCTGATGATAACGGTATTATTGTACGGTTTCGCCCGGAAGGTGTCAAGGGAAAACGGATTTCGTATGGCTTTTGCGGCCAATGTCTGATAGAATATCGGGTAAAGAATGCGATGCAGGAGGTTGCTATGCAGGAGATCAAATGCCCCAAGTGCGGCGAGGTTTTTCAGGTTGACGAATCCGGATACGCCGCTATCGTCAAGCAGGTGCGCGACGAGGAATTCAAAAAGGAGCTTGAGCAGCGGGAGAAGGCCTTCGCATCGGAGAAAGACATGGCGGTCGAGCTGGCGGTGAGGCAGACGCAGGCCGAGAAGGATCGCGTGATCGCGCAGCTGAATGCCCGGATCGAAGAAGGCAAGGCGCAGCGCGAAATGGAGCGCAGGGAAAAGGACACAGAGATCGCCCGCCTGCAGGAGAAGAGCCGAACCGACGCACACAGCGCAGAGCTGCGCATGCAAAATGCGCAGAAGGCGCAGGCCTCCGCTGTGGAGATCGCCGTGGCGAAGGTGAGCGGCGAAAAGGACGCGCAGATCGCGCAGCTGCGCGCGAGAATCCAGAATAGCGACAGCGAGAAGAATGCCGCGCTGCGCGAGGCGGATGCAAAAAACATGCTGGCGATCCGAGAGAAGGACGCGGAGATTGAGCGTCTGAAGAGCCAGATCAAGGCCGGGGAAGCGGAGCGCCAGCTGGCCGTGCACAGCGCCGTGAGCGGCAGGGATGCGCAGATCACCGCGCTGAAAAACGAGATCGATCGCGAGCGGCTGACGGCACAGCTGCGGGCGAAGTCCGTCGAGGAGCAGCACAAGCTGGAGATCAGCCAGAAGGACGAACAGATCGCCTACTATCGCGATTTCAAGGCGAAGCAGTCCACGAAGATGATCGGCGAGAGCCTGGAGCAGCACTGCCTGACGGAATTCAACAGGATCCGGGCATTGGCGTTCCAGCGGGCGACATTTGAAAAGGACAACGACGCGCGCACGGGCAGCAAGGGCGACTTTATCTATCGCGAGTCCTCCCCGGAGGGCATCGAGTTTATCTCGATCATGTTTGAAATGAAGAACGAGATGGACACAACGGCGACCAAGCATCGCAACGAGGACTTCTTCAAGGAGCTGGACAAGGACCGCCGGGAGAAGGGCTGCGAATACGCGGTGCTGGTTTCGCTGCTGGAGAGCGACAGCGAGCTGTACAACGGCGGTATCGTGGACGTATCGCACAGATACGAGAAGATGTACGTGATCCGGCCGCAATTCTTCATTCCGATGATCACGCTGCTGCGCAACGCGGCGCTGGACAGCCTGGAATACCGTACAGAACTGGAGATGGTGCGCAGGCAGAACATCGACATCACGAATTTTGAAGGCGAGTTGAACGATTTCAAGCTCAAGTTCAACAAGAATTACGATCTGGCCAGCAGGAAGTTCAAGGAGGCGATCGACGAGATTGACAAGACGATCGTGCATCTGCAGAAGACGAAGGACGCGCTGCTCAGCTCGGTGAACAATCTGAGACTGGCGAATAACAAGGCGATGGATCTGTCGATTAAGCGGCTGACGAAGAATAATCCTACGATGCAGCAGAAGTTTGCGGCGCTGGAGGAGATGAAGGCGGCGCAGGCGGAGGAAGATGACTTTTAAGGCGCAAAAGGAAGATAAAGTAGCGTAAGAGCGCGCGAAGCGTACATGGGGTCAAGGGGCGAAGTCCCTTGTCAGGGGTTTGGGGATGAAATCCCCAACGTAGCCCAT
>SVGO01000008.1 GCA_015056305.1 Clostridiales bacterium
GAGCGTATCGGGCAGCAAGACGTGGAACGACGATGAGAATCGAGACGGGCTGCGCCCGTCCAGCATCACGATCAATCTGCTGGCCGACGGTGAAGTGGTGGACAGCAGGAATGTGACTGAGGCCGACGGCTGGGCATGGACGTTCGATGATCTGCCGGTGAACAGCAACGGTACGCCGATCGTGTATACGATTACGGAGGAACCGGTTGCCGGATATACCACTGAGGTTTCCGGCTACAACGTGGTGAACTCGTATACGCCGGGAAAGACGAGCGTATCGGGCAGCAAGACGTGGAACGACGATGAGAATCGAGACGGGCTGCGCCCGTCCAGCATCACGATCAACCTGCTGGCCGACGGTGAAGTGGTGGACAGCAGGACCGTGACCGAGGCCGACGGCTGGGCATGGACGTTCGATGATCTGCCGGTGAACAGCAACGGTACGCCGATCGTGTATACGATCACGGAGGAACCGGTTGCCGGATACACCACGGAGGTTTCCGGCTACAACGTGGTGAACTCGTATACGCCGGGCAAGACGAGCGTATCGGGCAGCAAGACGTGGAACGACGATGAGAATCGAGACGGGCTGCGCCCGTCCAGCATCACGATCAACCTGCTGGCCGACGGTGAAGTGGTGGACAGCAGGAATGTGACTGAGGCCGACGGCTGGGCATGGACGTTCGATGATCTGCCGGTGAACAGCAACGGTACGCCGATCAACTATACGATTACGGAGGAACCGGTTGCCGGCTACACCACTGAGGTTTCCGGCTACAACGTGGTGAACTCGTATACGCCGGGAAAGACGAGCGTATCGGGCAGCAAGACGTGGATTGACGGCAACAATATGGATGGTATCCGCCCGCAGAACATCACAATCATCTTGCTGGCTGATGGTCTTCCGATGGACAGCAGGACTGTGACTGAGGCTGACGGCTGGGCGTGGACGTTCGATGATCTGCCGGTGAACAGCAACGGTACGCCGATCGTGTATACGATCACCGAGGAACCGGTCGAAGGCTATACTGCAGCCGTTAACGGCTATAACGTCATCAATACGCTTACCGAGGACACCCGGGATATTGATGGCCGCAAGATCTGGAATGACCATGACAATCAGGATAATAAGCGTCCGACGAGCATCACGGTTCGACTGATGGCTGACGGCGTGCAGGTAGACAGCGTGGAAGTTACTGCAGATTCGTCCGGCAACTGGAGCTGGCACTTCCCTGATCTGCCGAAGCTCAACGATGTCGGCATGCCGATCGTTTACACCATCGAAGAAGACCCGGTTGACGGTTATGTGACTGAGTACAGCGAAACGGGTTTTGACATCACGAATTCTTATGACACGGCGATCACGTACGTGACCGTGAATAAGATCTGGGTGGATGACAACAACAAGGCGGGACGTCGCCCGCAGAGCGTCGTCATCAACCTGCTGGCCGACGGCGTGAAGGTGGCCAGCCAGGTCATCACCGCTGAGGATAACTGGACTTACACCTTCAATGGTCTGGATCAGTTCGCTGCTGGACGTCTCATCCAGTACACCGTCGAAGAGGAAAAGGTTGAGGGCTACCGGAGCACGATTGATGGCTTCGATGTGATCAATACGTTTGCGCTGGCAGATTTTGCTGTTACCAAGCGTTGGATGGGCCGCAGCGTGAGCACAGACATTGGCCTGGTCCTGTATGCCAACGGCGTCGCCCTCGATCCGCAGCCGGCGTATCAGCGTAACGGCGATGTGTACGTCTGGTCTGACCTGCAGAAGATGGATGAACAGGGCAATGAGATCATCTACAGCGCGTCCGAGATCCCGATGGACGGCTTTGCGGTCAGCTATGTCAACGATGAGCCGTATGCGCAGGAGAATGGTCGCGTCTACAATGGCGGTCAAATTATCAACACTGCGCTGAGCGACATAGCCGTGCGCAAGGTGTGGGTGGGTATTGATGACCACGATCCGCACCCGGCGATCAAGCTGACGCTCTATTGCAACGGCGAGGTTGTGCAGAAGCCGCAGCCGGCCCCGGATAAGGACGGTTGGTATGTCTACGCCGATCTGCCGACGGTTGTCGATGGTAAGGACGCTGTGTACACGGTTGTTGAGGAGCCGGTGGAGGGCTTCGTCACGGCTTATGTCAACGCCAATGGCGAGACTGATGCTGCTTACAATGGCGGCACCATCTACAACAGCGTGCTCCCGCAGACAGGCGATCATTCTTCCATCGCGGGTTATGCCGCTGCGCTGATGATTAGCTTTGCTGGTCTCGTTCTGCTGATGAAACGCAGAAGGAACGCTTGATTGATTCGGGCTTTGTTTCCTGAAACGTAACGGCACAAATTGGTATAACCTATATGCTCACCAGACAATCATGTCTGGTGAGCTTTTTGCATGACGCGGAGTCGCTTGTTTTGCGTCTTTGTCATACAAGCGCGTCGATGCGATCCAAGGCCATTTAAACGCAAATCCCGGCACCAAGATGGCAGATATCTCAAAAGCCAAGGAAAAATAAAAATGCCTGCGCAAAACGCAGGCAAAAAAACAACCGCCAACAGAGCTAGTCATGTCAGCGGTTCATGGTGCACCCAACAGGATTCGAACCTGTGGCCTTTTGATTCGTAGTCATAAGTATATGGTTTGCGTAGCGATGTGCAACTCTCTAAAGTTACGTAATATATAGAAAAAGTGAAGTGCAAGAAAGCACAATGATGTGCAATTTTATGTGAGTAGTCCCCAAGTAGTCCCCAATAGTCCCCAGATAGTCCCCAATTTGGACACCAGTTTTATCCATTTAATCAATGATAGTCAAATAGCCTTTATTTATTCATAAATGCCTTTTAAAGCCGTTCAAATCGAGCATAGGCAAACTATCCAGACAGCGCACGGAAACGCTCACAGGGGCGCTCGGAGCGTCACAGAGGCATTGCAGACATAGAAAAAGGACTGCCCAAGCGGACAGCCCTTTTTTGATTGGATCAGGTGTTTCTATTATCTCGTTCCATTGCTTCATCAATCGCGCGGTTGATGAATTCAGTTGTACTTTCCTCCATCTTTGCAGCATGAGCCTTTATCAACTCGCGTCGATCCGGCGTCATTCTGACTTTAACCTCGCAGAAGTTGGCCATATAAGCCTTTTGCGCTCTCTTTTGGGCTTCTGTCTTTTGAATTGCCATGTATAGCCCTCCCTTCTATCAAAATTATATCAAATCATATAATCTACGACTAGATACATATTGCACAAATCTACGACTAGATATCTGTTTGCTATGTCAATTGATATCTACGACTAGATATAGTAAAATATAATCACAGCAAGGGAAACCGAGCTGAGCAACCCGAAGGCGTACAGAAGGAGGGAGGACAATGAAAACGCCAAGCACAAGCGAGTTGCTTGTTGAGGAAGCGCGATCTGCTGAAAGGCTGCGGCTTCTGATTCTTGCGAACGAGTGCAAAACGTTGGAGGAATTCCGGCAGCGCTTGCAAGAGATCATCAACAGGCAATAAGAAAACGCCGGTCACTACCACATAACCGGCGCTAACAAACCCACGGAGGGCGACGAGGTTGCCGCCGCTCTCCAATTCGATTCTACCACACAAGAATAAACAGATCAAGGGAAACCGCTCCGGTGCTATAAGAGATATAAGGTAGCCGCTCACATCGTAGCACAGGACCAGGGCTCGAGCCGGGGCGATTCCCAAGAAGACAATACAGGAGGATCAGAAAATGAGTATCAGAGAGATTGAAGCCAAGGCCAAGGAACTGCAGGAACTCAAGCGGATGCGCGAAGAACTTGACGCGGAGATTTCCACGCTGGAAGACGCGATCAAGGCCAGCATGGGCGAAGCGGAACAGATCACGGCAGGCGCTTTCAAGATCACTTGGAAAACGATCACCTCCAGCCGATTCGATTCTAGCGCTTTCAAGAAGGCTAATCCCGATCTGGCTGCGCAGTTTATCAAGACCAGCACGGTCAAGCGCTTCTCCATCGCATAAAAAAAGGACGCTTCCCCAAGCGCCCAAGTCACCCCGAACCAGTCACGACCAAGGGCGACGGTCTGATTCTAGCACAGGCCGTCGCCTTTTGACAAGAGAGGAGAACATGTATATGAATAATGTTGCCGCTGTGCAAGTCACTGCACCGCAAAAATCCAACATCCGCAAGTTGGCAGAGCTTATCTATAACACAGGCCGAGGCAAGGAAATCATAGCAACTTTAGATATCGTCATCGCTGCAGGAATGGCAGGAGACCACCAAGCCATGAAGCAGAAGCAGGAAGGAGGCGCAGACAATGACGAATGTTGAACGCCTCACAGAGCGCCTCAACGCTTGCAAGAATCGTCGAAAAATCTTTAAAGCGATGAACGCCCTTGCTCCTATCATCCGCAAACATCGAGAAGAATTGATGCAGAACACGCAGCCGGTTAGGTCAAGCAAGACCAACACCATGACAGCAAGAGAAGAGTTTAACAAGATGCTTAATGAAAGCGCCGATCCAAGGTTGACATATAACGTCCTGGCAGCGCTTGCAATAACAGAAATGCAGAGGAAGCAGCGCAACCAATACTAAAACTGACATTCAACCGCACACAAAGACACAGCTGGATCAATGCCGACTGTGCCTTTTATTTTGCCCTGGATCAGCTTGAAATCCTTCATGGGTAAATGGTCAAAGCTACGCCATCACGCGATCACAGAGCCAGTTAGAACGCTATGAGCGCATAATAAAAGCCCCGACACAGGCAACAGTGTCAGGGCTAGCACAAGGAAAGCTGGAATGAATCACACACACGGAAGAGGCTGGTTTTGATTAGATTATAGCACGAAAGTCAAAGAAAGTCAAGTGAAAATCAAAGGCCGTCGGGGTGGTAAGGGGCGGTTTCCGGCTGGCCGGGGTAAGTCCCATCAGCACCGCAAAAAATAAAAAGGTCTTTGAAGCGTTATTAATCGGAACACTGACTATGCAACAGATGATGTTTACAAAAGAAAACAGTTTTTGATATTGACAAGGTATTATATAATATAAGTAGTGAAGGGGGGATTCAAATGCCGGTATCTATTTTTGATGTAGCGAAGTATATTCTGGAAAACTGCCCTGATATGACTACATGGAAGCTTCAAAAGCTTTGTTACTATGCTCAAGCATGGACTGTTGCTTGGGGTGAACCGCGCCTGTTCAATGAGGATTTTCAGGCATGGTCAAATGGGCCGGTATGTCCGGAACTGTTTCACGCACATCAAGGAAAGTATCATATTAGTAGCAAAGACATTCCATCTGGTGACAGTTCTCGTCTGAGTGAATGTCAGAAAGAGAATATTAACATCATTCTGCGTGATTACGGCAACATGCTTCCTTTTGATTTACGTGAGCAGACGCACGGCGAAGCACCTTGGAAAGATGCAAGAGGTGATTTGCCTGATGGAGCGCCGTCTAAAGCTATCATCACTGTTGATGCGATGGGGGCTTATTATGGCAGTCTCTAAAAAAACGAATGTAAAGGATAATCAAGCGTCAAAAAGTTCAGTAAAACAAAACTATTCTAGCGATGGAAAAAAACTAGTGTGGGCATTTGATAACGTTGATAAGAATGGCCCATTCTATTTCGATGTTGAGCGTGAAGACTTTGATTCAAAAAGCATTCTTTCATGGATGATTGTCATGAGTAATCGTACTTGGAGCGAAATACGACGCGATACGCACGATAAGTCAGACAAGACGTGTCATCATTTTCTTGATTATGACGGCTTGAGTAAAGAAGCAAAAGCCCGAGTTGATTTGATGATCTCTGAGGAAGAGCGCGAGGAAATCTTCTCTTTTAGAATGACGAATTTGTGTAGAATAATCGGTTTACGAAAAGATGAAGTGTTTCATGCTAAGTGGTTTGACAAAGATCATAAATTCTATCCATCTAGCAAATAGATACGATGAAAGCCGGAGTATTTCGGCTTTTTTCTTTTCATCGTCCATGGCTGCGATTTCGACTACGCTCTTTCGAGTCAGACCGCTTTTTCCGGAGAGGATTGCAGCTTTCACGGATGGCTCGTTCTCGGATAAGGTGTCTACGGCTGATGCGAATTGACCGGCGCGCTTAACGGTATTCTTTCCGACGCCAACCTCGCGGGCAATTCTGTCTGCGGTATCGACTTTTTCTGCCAAAGTCCCATTTTGGGTCTTTGCCAACTTCGTGTGCTGATTACCTCGCTCTCCTCCGTGCTTCTTCTTCTCCAAGTTATACATCAGCCCGATCACATAACTCAGCGTATCGGGACTAAGGTTTCTCCTTCCGATCTGATTGCGGCAGATAAAGACGATAATGTCATCCCTGGAATCGAAGTGCCGAACGACCACATTGAACGGAATGTTATGCTTGGTACAGATTTCGTATCGGTTGTGTCCGTCGATGATTGATACTCATAAAACCTATATATTATTGCGTTTTTCGCTCTGTTATGCTATAATACAGACAAAGAAAACCGCCTCGTAACAGGGCGAGGCGATAGGATCAACAGGGATCAGTTTGATTAGCTGATTCCTGTTTTTTGTTTCGGGAATCGGCGTGATGGCTGGTTCCCGTTTTCATTTTTCGCACACGGATGGAAGGAAGTGAAACACAAATGCCAACAATTGATAATCTGGTTATTGAGATTGAGTCCAATTCCAGAGATGCAGAACAAGGACTGACGGCATTTACCAAGCAACTTGAGAGGCTAAAGAGCATTGCTTCGGGCGGCTTCAAGGGGCTAGGTGTGGCCGCGAAAGGAATCAAGGGAATTAGTTCGGCAGTAGGCTCCTTGAGTAGTGGCGGCGTCGAAAGCCTCAATGAGATGACAAATGCTCTTGAGCGCATGGGCGCATTGAGCAAGATCAAGATTTCCTCTTCTTTTGCAAAGCAGATCAGGGCAATCGGTGAAGCCACGGCGAGCCTAACAAGCATTGACCCAGCAGCCACTAGCAATTTGGCAGCGCTGACAGACGCGCTCAAGAATGCCGGAAACGCGAATCTGTCCAACATCACCAGGGCAGCCAAACAGACAAGGAGAGCAAAGTTTGATCCCAATTTCGACAACGGTCTTGATTCTTTTACTATTTCGAGCCATCTTGACAATACTGTTGCACAGGTATCTAGCGTCTCAAGTGCGCTTGATGGCTTGCAGGAACAGGCAAACCGAACAAAAGCGGCAGTATCGAGCGTAATTGATGGCCGGACGGGTACGGCGTCCCCAATTTCTGCGGCTGAGTACATGCAGCAAGCATCGGCAGCACAAGCCGCCACGGATGCGGCAAAGCGCCATACAAACGCCATTCAGGAAGAACTGAAAGCGCTGAGAGCGGAGAAACAGGAGTTTGTTACACTTGCAAAGCTCCGCGCCGAATCTGCCTGGGGTTTCATCGGTCAGAACAAGGGCGAGGATTGGCGCATGGAGGCTGCGTCTCTGCGTGAATACATCGCGGAAAACGAAACGCTTCTGAAACTGAGAGCGCGCGCCGAAGCGATCAGAACAGGCGCGAACACTGCGCCAGCGTGGAAGCAGGAAATTGCCGATCTGCGTTCCTATATTGCAGAATATCAAACCCTTCCGGCGCTGCGTGAAAAGGTTCAGGCGCTTCAAAGCGGCATTGATGGTATTAGCGAATCCACGAAACGAGCCGGTTCCAATATGCTTAGTTTCGGGCAACGACTGAGACGAATCTTTGAATACCGCGTGATTGGTGCGGCATTGGCGGCGATTACAAACGCCTTGCGTGATGGCGTCAATAATCTGTATCAGTATTCGCTCACAGCAAATGGAGAGTTTGCCGGGGCGATGAATGCGGCAGCAACCAGCTTGCAAACGTTCAAGAATTCGATTGCCGGTGCTGCTGCTCCGCTGATTATGAGCCTTGTTCCAGCCATGCAGACGGTTGTCGGGTGGGCTGTAACGCTGATTAACGCCCTGAATCAGGTCGTAGCGGTTTTAAGTGGTCGTTCAACGTGGTACAAAGCAACTGATGCGGCTGCAAGTTTTGGTTCGGCTGTTGGCGGCGTAGGAGGCGCGGCCAAGGATGCAAAGGACGAAATGAAAGGTCTGCTTGCATCGTTCGATGAATTGAACGTCATCCAGCAACAGAATGCGTCTGTTTCTGGTGGCGGTGGTGGTGGTGGTGCTGGAGGAAGCTTCGGCGGCATGTTTGAAGAAGTGGAGCTTTCGCCCTGGGCAAAGTGGCTTCAAGAGCATCTCAGCACGATCAAAACGCTTGCGGCTGGTATCGGTACGGCTATTGCAGCGTGGAAGATTGGAACGGCTTTCATGAATGCGATCCAAAGGGCTAGAGATATTATTGACGGTATCAAGAAGTTTTTCAGCAAAGACACCACACTTGACAGCAATCCACTTGATAAAATCGAAGTTCCTCAAAATCTGAAGGATCTGAAAGATATTGTTGACGGAATTGATACCGGACTGAAAAATATCAAAGGGCTTGACCTTGGTGATCTGAAAACAAAACTTGATGGTCTTGGCGACCTCGCTGGCAAACTGTCTGGACTAACAGATGGTCTGAGCATTCTAAACAGCCTTATTCCTTCGCTTCTGGGTGCTGTTGCCGGTCTGCTTTTGAGCAACCTTGCAAAAATCAAGGTAAAAACCGATTATAGCTCAGTAGAAACCGCCATTGAAAAGGTCAATGAACTTCGGGCACTTCTTGATCCGGCAGCGGATGAAACCGGCAGAAGTCCATGGGCAACAAAGATTGACGTTGATTACAGCATCTTTGATCTTGTGATGGATACATCCGAAATCACGCAGCAAACCCTTATCATGGACTCCCTCATTGCAAATACCGAAATCAAAAAGCAATGGGCATCCTATCCGCTTTGGGTATACAAGAGCGTGACGGCTCCAGTAGTTGCATATGTCCGCGACGCGGTTGCGCAGATCAACAGTGCACTGGATTCGATTGAAAGAAATATCGTTGTCAACGTGAAAGTGCGATATAGCACATCTGGTTCTGTTGGCTCGTTTGGTGGCGGTACATCTCGCGGCGGTGGTGCTGGTCGGGAATTTGCAGAAGGCGGTTTTCCGAAAGTGGGACAACTCTTCATTGCTCGTGAAGCTGGTCCCGAATTGGTTGGTCAAATGGGTCACAGAACGGCAGTCGCGAACAATGCGCAGATTGTCGAGGGTATCTCTGCTGGTGTGTATCAGGCGAACACAGAAGGCAATATGATTATGCGAGAGATGAATAGTCACCTTAGAGCAATTAGAGATAAGAATAGTAATGTCGTAATCTCGCCCAGTGCAGCCCTTGGAAGGGTCGTTGATAAATCGTTAAGGGCATACAGCGAAGTGACGGGAATAGGATAATAAAAGCATGACGCGCGGTGCTTAGGCATCGCGTTTTTTCTTGTAATAATTGAAAAAACCGCATTATTCCACTTGACATTATTACAATATTACATTATAATAATATTACAGAAATAAAAGAATAAATATTGACTTGATCAACAGGGATCGAGGATACAGCTGACAGGAGCTATGCAAATTCGCATGGCTCTTTTTGTATATTATGCACAAAGAAAGGATGTGATTATATGACTGCAACAGAAGTATCGACAGTTATCGGCTGTGCTCCAGGTTCGGTCTATCTCGCTGCCAAGCGTGGAGAGCTTGAAGTAAAACAGGGCAAACATGGCATTGAAATCAGCGCTGATGCAGTTAGGAAATGGCATAAGGTTCTGATTGATCGAGGTCTTGCTCATTGCAGGAAAGCCGAAGATGTTGAACTGCTCTTAAATGCTCTTGAGGGGGGCGGTTGATAGTGGCAAGGACGAAGAAACAGGATCGAGAACAAAAGCCGTTTATCGTTCCTGACGACACCACAACCGAACTGACCAGCCTGAAAGGAATTCCCCCACAGAATCAGGCCGCTGCTCAGATCATGGCCGATCCAGAAAAACGAGAATATGCTTCCCACCTTCTGAAAGCCCTGACAGACTCATTCAAAATGGAGCCGGTCAAGTCGAATCAGGAAATGGCTGAACGCATGATTCAGTATTTTGAATTTTCGGCAGAGCGCAAAACCTTGCCCACAATGGAAGGAATGGCGCTGTTTCTGGGCTACTCAAGGCCGACACTGCGAGATTGGAGAACGGGAAGAAATAAGGGGTTTAGTGATTTGTATCTAGGACTCACGACTTCCCAACTCGTTCAAAAAGCCCTCACAGTTTTGGAAAGTTTCGATGCAGATATGGCAATGCGTCAAAAGGTATCGCCTGTTACATACATTTTCAGAGCAAAGGCGATTAGTGGGTATGAAGACCGGCATGTTATCGAAATCGAGGCGAACGACACCTCCAGCAGACCGTTGACGCCCGAAGAGATTGCCAAGAATCTGCCCGAAATGATTGATGATGGAATGATTGACCTGCTGAATGAAGTGAACGAATAACGCACAGGAAGGTGAATTAATACATGCGAAATGGAGTATCTAAACACTTTGTAGACCTCTCAAACGAAATTCGCAAATATCGCGCTTCGGTGGATAGTGCAATGAGCCGATATCGAAAGGATAAGGCAGACGCAATTGAAAACCTGAACGAGCGAAAACTGCCGATCAAACTTGAACAGCTTAAAGAAATCGCTCGTAACGAACTATACGTCGCATATTCAAAGCTGAAGGGCGATTGGTCTGGGTGCTATGAGCCGTTGCTGCGTGAAGCGATTGTTGATCATGTACGCCAAACACCGCCCGATGACGCCATGAAGCGTCTTGCAATTTATCGAGACTACGACATTCCGCTAACACGAGCAGCCGTTTCGCATTTTCTGTTTGAACTTGCTGGTACGCATGTAGGCTCTTGTGCGCTGGCCGCTGTGGCTGCGAAACATGGAATTACCGTGAAAGTTCCCAGCATCGAACAGCTTGAAAAAGATATTGAAGCGTTGAACGGCGAAATTTATAACGCAGAGCGTTATGTGAGCCGGGAATTTGCGTCAGAATGGAAAGAAGTGCGACCGGAAATCAAAAATATTTGGGCCGGTGACGATGCGTTTAATCCGCGAAATATGACGTCTGCCTTTGTCGCTGCTGAAAATGTGTTCCCCCACATCAACGAAATTATGCAGCGCTGGTCTGCATCTTTTGTGCCGGAAATGGTTGATGATGACAATATGAGCGACGAGGAACGCGAACAGGCCAAGCAGGAGCACGCTGAAGCGCTCAAAGCCGCTGTGGATCAGATCAAGATTGATGATGGCGCAGATGTCAAGCTTGGTGCCAAGCTGGGCAAGCAGAAAGCGGCTGCGTATGAACGGGCGATAAATGTTGTTCAGGCTTACGCAACCGGCGCTCCCGGAACAGGTGGTGCGCGATGACACCGAGCGAATGCAGCCGAGCAAGCGGAATCTGTTTGAATACTGTGTATCGTCATTTGAATGATGAGACTTTGCGCGGCGAAAAGAGCAGTACTGGCAGATGGTATATTGACCGAGGCGAATTCCTTTTGTGGGTAGATTGGGCGTGGAACAGCGGAAAATACTGGATGCAGTCTCCTAAGTGGGCGCGTGGTTTCCTCGATTTTGCCGGGATCGACTCAGACGAACAAAACAAGGGACGCAGAGGGAGAAAACGAACATGATTAATTTTGAAAAAGCAATGGATATCATTAAATTCAAAAATGCATCCATGCATCAAGACGTTGAGCTTTGTATTGCGGTTCTTTCAGTCAATAACGCTAATTGTGAATGCAAGGCGCTTGAGTGCTTGAAAGAAATGGTAATCACAGAGGCATGGCGACATACGGAAGGAAACGCAGTGATCATCTAATTACAATCCCCGGCATAACGTCGGGGATTTTATTATTCCCTGAAAAGAGCGCAAACCGGCTTGTATTGACTCCTATTGTGATGGCGTATGCAATCCATCTTCATGCGGTCGAGCTGGTTCTGAGCCGATCAGATGGGCATAAAAAGACCTCCAGCGGATCAGGCTGGAGGTTTATATATTATGAAATCAAAGCGCGATCCATTACTTTTCGCGTAATCCGAACAGTAACAACACGATCCCTTTCCACCTTGATTTCGGCTGTATTACCGCCGTTGATAATTTCTTCAACAAAAGCAATTGTCGAATTCGGCAGATGGATGTTTTCCGGGCTGTCATACTGAACGGAACCGTTATTCATCCGACTGCGATATGAAAAATCAATCACGTTACCTCTGTTTGTGACAGTAACGGCATATCCGCGGTTCAGCGATGTTTCGATGCGTTCAATAAGATTGGCGTCCATGTGGAAGGTGCTCTGCTTGGATTTGTAAATCATTATGTATCCTCACTTGGTCGGTTTATCGGGGATCGTTTCGCCTGGCGGCGACGCTATCACGGTATTAGCTTCCGATGCTTTGCAGATTGCTAAGAATCTCTGCGCGACGATCAGCCGGAAGGCCTTCAATGAGTACAGCCGTTCCGATCACAGTCTCATCGTAAAGCTTGCGAACCTTCTTAATCAGCTTCTTATCGCCAAGCGTCCCTCGCGATTTGCTGAGCCAGTCGAGCATTACGCAAAACATCTTGTCTCCGTTTTCAAAGTTATTAATGTAACTGTCAAGCGTATAAATGGCGTCTTCTCTAGTCATGTGTTCCCTCGCTTTCGTGGTCGTGAGGTGTTTTGTTTTTATTGTATAGTGTTCCAAGTGTTCCGTGTGTTCCAAGTGTTCCGTGTGTTCCAAGTGTTCCGTGTGCCTATTGGGAACACTATGGAACACTTTGCAATTTTCAAGTGTTCCGCTTTTTTGATTCGATTTTTCTATATATTGTTGGATTTTTTGATGTTTGCTTTGTTTGCGGAACGCTGGAACACTAGGAACACATGCAGTATAAGAATGTGTTAGCTAATCATTGTGCATTGTTCTGATTCTAATGGCGATATTGTTTCGTATCGAAAACTGTACAAACGTCCGTTTCTGCCTCCAGCAGTCGGGAGAATGCAAACAATCTTGTCATACTCGTATAGCTGATTAGAAACATCTCTGATAGCGCGTCCCATTTGCGTGGGCGTCAGGCTACAGCATCCGAAGCGGATAGCAACCTCGTTACAGAGGCCAGAAGAATCAATCTTGACACTTGTATGATTGTCTCCCTCCAGCAATCCCTTGATGGTCTTTACGATAGGAGAAGAATTGTAGGCAAGTCTCAGCGCCCTTTCTGCAAGGGCTTCAGAATCGCCGAGGTATTCCCAACGGCAGCGTTTAGCGTCAAATGTCAACGTCATGGTTTGGGATTCCATGTCACGCCCGGCAACCATGAGTTGCTTCTCTGCCTCTTTGCGTGGTCCGAGAAGTAACCAAGCGGTATCAGCTACGCCAAATTGTGCGTTTGATCCGGTAATAACTTCGAACGGATCATCAAGGCTATCCGCTGTTTTTCCATTCAGCTTTCGTTCGTGAGTAACCACGACAACGGCAATCCCGTTTGACAGCGCCCATTCTTGGAGTGGGGCAAGCATCTTTGTATCTGCACTGTATGCGTCAAGGTTTCTTCGCTGCTCTCCCTTGGCTCTTCCGAGCGTGTCGATGATTACCGTGTTGAGTTGTGGAATCTGTGTATGTACCTGGGTGATTTGTGTTAGCAAGTTTCCATCACCAAGCGTTGAAGCCTTAAACGCAATATGAAGATGCTTTGAACCTCGTAAAGCAGCAGTTTTCATGCGGTTTTGCACTCTGTAGTCTCTGCTTTCAAGATCCAAATATAAAACGTCACCCTGATGCGTTGAACGTCCTAAAAAACTACGTCCTTCTGCAATGCATGTTCCCATGTCAAGACAGAACCAGCTTTTACCAATTTTCGGTGGTGCTGCTAGAACTGTAAGCCCGGCCACAAGCAAATCGTCAATCACGAATGGCGGCGCTGTAAGCTGAGCTTTTTCAATTTCGTCTGTGGTTTGCAGTTTTAAGGGTTGCACAGTGTCTTCAGGCTTTAGGGGCGGTATGTCAACCGCTTTAGAAATATGAATACCGTTTGCCGCTACACTTGCACTCTTGGCGGCTTTTGTGTTCTCTGTTGGCTGCTGATTCATCCCGATTTTAGCAGCGTGATTCAAAATTCTGTCCTCCTGCGCACATACTCTCAAAAATAGCCGCCTCCAGTCGGTCAATGTCCCATCGGAGCGACTTTCGCCGGTCGCCACGTCCGATCTGGAGTGCCGGGTATCTGCCTTCTTTGAATCCGGTTCTCAATTCGTACATGCTCAGACCTGTGCGACGTGCGGCCTCTTCCGTGTTTACGAGCAATAATCATCCCTCCCGGTTGCGGTTGGCAGCGATTTCGTGAACGATATTGATTAGCTTTGCTTGTTCATGCGCTGGAAGCTCTTTGCGGATTTTTCTGCAAAAGTTTACATCGAGGATACCGATTGCGTCAGCAACTTCCCAATGCCTTACCTTGTGTTTCTTAGCCTCTTCCCTAAATAGCGTGTTTGCCATAACAAAATCACCTCTTTTTTCTTGATACTACTAATTATAATAACGTTTTACGACTTGCCAAGATAGCAAGAATGCTATCAAAACATAGTCAGATTACAGACTGAACAATATTATATAATTATATGTAGAAAAGTGTGTAATGAATTGTGCAATACGCACTATTTAAGCGAGAAAATTTTGTTTTTGTAGAATCGAAAAACCTTTGTGTTGTCAAGGATTTTTGCGTTGTAACATGGTATAATAGTGTTACAAGGAAAGCACATAACAGGGAGGCGGTTTTGTGTATCTGGAAAAGCGTGGGGCAGGCTCTTGGCGTCTGACTATTTCGGATGGATACAACAAGGACGGAAGCAAAAAACGTCTGAGCCGGACGATTAAAGTTGATCCGAACAAAACAGAACGCGCCCAAAGAAGAGAGGCCGAACAGATTGCACATCAGATATGTGCGGCGTACAACAGTAAAGAGATTGTTACAGGCAAAAAGATAACAGTCAATGAACTTGCCGAAAGATATCTGAAAAACAAACGGAACCTGAAGAAGCTCAAGCCGCAAACTGTTGATGGATATGAGCATCTTATAAGGGGGCGCATTCTTCCGGCGCTTGGCGATAAGTATGTGCAGGATCTGACCAGAGTGGATATTGAGCGTTTCTATTTGTCATTAGGTGATGAAAAGCCCAAGACCAGAAGAGGAAAAGGCGATTCTATAAGTGGAACATCGCAAAGACATTACCATATACAGGTTAAAGCCTTGATGAATTACGCGATCAGTCAGGGAATAATTACAGTAAATCCTTGTAATGGCGTCGATGCTCCTAAAACGGATACAGAAGAAACCAGGTGGCTTGAAATGAATGATGTTGCAAAGCTACTTGATGTTCTGGATAATCTTGACGATCCGCAATGGAGATGCTTTTTCTTGCTTGCGCTCTATACGGCTTCGCGCCCTGGTGAGTTGGTCGGTTTGAATTGGTCGGATATATCCGGCGATACTATGCGCATACAGGCAGGAGCTACACATATAAAAGGAAAGGGAACTGTCAGAACAGAAGCACCAAAGACGAAAAGAAGTGTTAGAACGCTAACAATCCCAGCGCCAGCGCTGGAGGCGTTAAACCGTCACCGGATGACACAATTAGAATACAGGCTGCAATTTGGTAAAGAATGGCTGGAGCCGGACGCGGTATTTACAACTGATGTCGGGGGACGGATGAATATAAGTTCGCCCACACATAAATTCCAGAAGATCCTGAGAGCGAACAATCTTCCTCATATTACGCTGTACGGATTGAGGCACACAGCAGCATCAACCTTGATTGCGACGGGTGCTTCTCCGCGCGACGTGGCTGCGCAGCTTGGTCATGCTCAGACATCAACCACGATGAACATATATGCGCATGCTTTTGAAGGGGTAAACAGAAAGAACGCAGATGCGCTTTCTAATGCCTATAATGCAGCACGAAAACATGCAAAATAGTGTAAAATTCCGTCAATAGTCCCCAAATAGTCCCCAACTCAGAAAAATAAAGTTATGTTGAAATAAATAAAAAATCCCGTCATCTTGCGTTGATTGCTTTGCAAGATACGGGAATTTTCTATGTATTGTTAGAAAAAACAACCGCCAACAGCGCGAAGCTTGTCAGCGGTTCATGGTGCACCCAACAGGATTCGAACCTGTGGCCTTTTGATTCGTAGTCAAACGCTCTATCCAGCTGAGCTATGGGTGCGGGTCGTTCGCTCGGAACAAAAAATATTATATCAGGATACGAGGGTTTTGTCAACATTGTTTTTGGCATTTTTCATGTTTTTTTGATCAAGTGTATGGGAATTGGCACATTCTTTCTTTTCTTTTGCACGGAGGGTTGCCAAATGCGTACAAACATGGTATTCTCTTTATCATGTTAACCATCAGGATGAAAGTGACGGATTGTACATGGATAATATCGACAGAAAGATTTTGAGTATTCTTCAGGAGAATGCTCGCACGCCGCTCAAGGTGATCGCCGAGCAGGTCTTCCTTTCCTCTCCTGCGGTCAGCGCGCGTATTGAGCGTCTGGAGGGCGCGGGCCTGATCACAGGCTATCAGGCGCAGCTTTCCTGCGCGGCGATGGGCTATCAGATCAAGGCGTTCATCAGCCTGGAGGTGGAGCCCAGGCAGAAGCCGGAGTTTTATCCGTATATTGAGCGCTGCCCGAACGTCATGGAGTGCAACTGTGTGACGGGCGATTATTCGATGCTGCTCAAGGTCTGCTTCCATACGACGCAGGAGCTGGATCAGTTCATCAATCAGCTGGACCGATTCGGCCGCACGCGCACGCAGATCGTCTTCTCCACGCCGGTGGAGCATCGCGGCATTCCGACGCTGGCGGAGGATGAGCCGGAGGAAAAGATATAATACAAAAGCAGGGCGGTTGCCCTGCTTTTTGGCTAATTGGTGATTTTCGGGAATGTGAATGTGAAGGTCGTGCCCTCGCCTTCCCGGCTGGCGACGTCGATGACCACGCTGTGTCGGCGGGCTATCTCCTGCACGATCGCAAGGCCAAGGCCCGTGCTCTCACGCGAGGCGTCCCGCGTGTGGCGGAAGCGATCGAAGATATGCCCGATCTCGTCCGGAGCGATGCCGATGCCTTCGTCGGCGATGGTAATGCGAGGTTCTTCGCTGCTCAGGCTCAGGCGGATCGTTTTGCCGGCCGGCGTGAATTTGACGGAATTATCGATCACGGCCAGCAGCATCTGGCGCAGGCGGGAGTAATCACCGGAGAGCGTGAATGTGGTCGTCGGCTCTTCGCAGACGAAGACGATGCCCTTTCGCTCGCACAGCGCATTTGCGCTCATGGCGACGTCGCCAAGCAGCTCGGTGAGATCGACCGGGCTGATGTTAAGCGAGAACTCGAGATTCTGCAGCCGGGAGAGCTCCAGCAGATCCAGAATCAGGCGCTGCAGCCAGCGGCTCTCGACGATCATCTGGTCGTAATAGGCGCGGACATTCTTTTCGCCGCGGATCACGCCATCGCTGAGCGCCTCCAGAGAGCCGCGGATGACGGTGACGGGCGTTTTGAGCTCGTGGGAGATATTCGAGAAAAAGTTCTGCTGCTGAATGCGCAGCTCTTCGTCGTGCGCGCGAACCTGTTCCAGCCGCTCGGCGAGGATATCCATCGAATGGGCGAGAGAGCCGATTTCGTCCGACTTGGTCATGTTCGTACGCGTCTCGTAACGGCCCTGCGCCAGGGCGAGCGCGACCTGCTCCAGCTTGGCGATGGGACGAGTGAACATGCTGGAGAAGAAGAACGCAAGCAGCACGGCCAGCGGGAAGGAAAACAGCAGACTGTGCAGCAGGACTGTCGTGCTGGGCACCTGCGCGTAGCCCTGCTCGCGCAGCGTGGAGGTCAGCAGGACGACGCCCAGCACCTGGCTTTTTACGTTCATGACGGGCATGCAGGTGGTCAGGTGCGTTTCGCCGTCCATCTGCGCCTGAATGAAGGGCGTCTTGCCCATGAAGCCTAGAGCGATGCTCTGCTCCAGATAGCTGGGCAGGAGCGGATTGGAGATCGTCTGCACGACGCCGCTGAAATAGCCGGTTACGTTATGATAGGGATCCACGATATAGACCGTGCTGTTGGTGAGCTGCTCGATGAAGCCCAGATAGGGCGTGAGCGTATCCTCGCTGACGATAAACCGGGTGTCGTCCAGTCCGTCGTAGTGCGAGGGAGCAATCCACTCGGAGAGGTTCTGCGCAATGGCGTGCGCGTCGCGCTGCATAGCCTGACTGTAGTGAGCGATCGTCTGGCGGCGCATCTGCGCGTTGTAAAGGATGCCGACGACGAGCGTGAAGGCAATCAGCAGGATGATAAACAGCCAGATGAGGCGCCAGGTGATGCTGTGCTTGCGTGAAAAACGGATGCTCACGGCAGATTCCTTTCGAATTTATAGCCCGTTCCCCAGACGGTGGCGATGGAGAAGAAGCTATGCGGATAGGCGTCCAGCTTCTGGCGCAGGCGCTTGATGTGGGAATCGACCGCGCGGTAATTGCCCACATGCTCATAGCCCCATACGAGGGTGAGCAGGTTATCCCGCGTGAAGACGCGGCCCGGAGAGGACGCCAGGGTATAGAGCAGCTCGGTCTCCTTGCGCGTGAGGCTGAGCTTGTGCCCGTCCAGCGAGACGCTCAGCGACGGCAGATGGATCGACAGGCTGCCGATGACCAGCGTTTCGCTGGGGGCGTGCTCGTTCATGCGGCGGATAACCGCACGGATGCGCGCCATGACCTCGCCGGGAGAGAAGGGCTTGACGATGTAGTCGTCCGCGCCGATATCCAGGCCCAGGATGCGGTCCGCGTCCTCGTCCTTGGCGGTGATCATCAGGATCGGGAGATTGGAAAACGCCCGGATGCGGCGGCATACTTCCAGACCATCGATGCCCGGGAGCATGATGTCCAGCAGCATCAGCGAAGGAGAGACGGCGTCAAAGACCGAGAGCGCCTCTTCGCCGGAGCGGGCAGTCAGATAGGGCCAGCCCTCGGCCTTTACGTATTGTGTGAGAATCTCAAGGATTTGCTCGTTGTCGTCAACGATCAGAATGGGGTTCAAGCAAATTCCTCCGTTTCCGTATGGGCATGATCGCCAGTTGATATATGATCGGTTTTATTGTAGAATATACAGTGATGATTGTCAATTTAATTTGAAACCGTTTTTGCGGTTCATCTCCCATATTGAAAAGAGGCGAAGAGAACGTGAATATCATAAGACGCGCGCTGCTTGCTCTGGCGGCGATGCTGATCGTGCTGTCCCATGGCGCGGCGGCGCAGGAGATGCCGTACGCAGACGGCATCTACCGCGGCTTTTATTATGACGGCGGCATCGAGCAGATCGCCATCCAGTTTGAACTGAGAGACGGCGTGTTTGATTCCATTGTCTACCGCGGCGTCAAATACAAGGACGGCGACTACATGATCGAGGACGCCAGCGACGCGCAGAAGGCGACGCTGAGGCAGTATGAGCAGCTGGCGGATTATCTCATCGGCAAGGGCGTGGAAGCCATCGACGATCTGTACAGCCCATATGACATCGTGGACGACGTGGACGCGGTCACGACGGCCACCATGCAGTCCTCCAAGCTGATCTCCGCGCTCTGGGATGGCCTCAACCGCCATCCGTACAAGCTGGTGGACACCACCAAACTCCCGATGGCGGAAACCTATGCGGACGGCATGTATCGCGGCGCCTATATGGAAGGCGGCGGCGAGGAGGTCGTGCTAGAGTTCGCGATCAAGGATAACCATTTTCTGGAGATTGCATACCGTACCCTGCAGTACAAGGGCGAAGACTATCTGGCCGGGGATGCTTCTGCCCATGCCAGGGATATTGCCTCTCAGTTTCAGGCGCTGATCGACTATCTGGTGGGCAAGCCCATCGCCAGCGTGAACGACCTGTACCGTCCGGGCGAGATCGCGCCGGATGTGGACGTATTTACCGGGGCGACGCTGCGCGCGCCGAAGGTCATCTCCGCCGTATGGGATGCGCTGGGCCGCCATGCATACCGGCTGGACTGACAGATTGATCACAAGAACCCTGCCGATGCGCAGGGTTTTTCTTTAAATACGTGAAATTATTTTCAAAAAGCCATACATTTGCCATAAATACCCGATATACTGAGGATCAAATCCAAGCCTGCTCAGCAGGCGAGAGAAAAAGAAGGAGAATGACCACTATGAAGAAGATTCTGCTTGTCGCGCTGGCCCTGCTCGTGCTGACCATGTCCGTTGCCGCTGCCGAGGGCGAGATCAAGATCGGCCAGGTGCAGTATGCTGCGCACGGCACCAAGTGCTTCGCCGTGATGACCGTTGCCATGCAGGGCGACGTCATCGCCGACGCCTACATCGACGAGTATCAGTTCATGGCTGCCGGCTCCGTCGGCGTCCCGAACAGCGAGGCTGACTTCGGCACCGCTTTCCCGGAGGGCAAGGTGCTCGCCTCCAAGAAGGTGAACGCGGACGCCTACTCTACCAACATGGCTGCCGCCGGTTCCACCATCCATCTGATGGACAACTACACCGCCATCGAGAACTATGTCATCGGCAAGACCGTGGCTGAGCTCGAGGCTGACGTTGCCGGCAAGGATGCCGCCGCGATGGTCGACGCCGTTTCCGGCTGCACCCTCGTGGACACCCTCGGCTACATCAACGGCCTGATCGAGGCTGCCAAGGCTGCGAAGTAATTTTTTCGCTGTAAGTCTGCTGACGCATACTTGCAGTGGGAAAAACATCATTTTCTTGTGCGCGATGCGCACGGGCAGAAAATGATATCGGAAGCGGCTTGCAGCCGGTCCGGAAACAGTAATAGTCGCAACTAAAGTTGCTCCTTTACAGTTCCGAGCTTCGTCCGCCTGTTCCGCCCACTGGGCGCGGCAGACTTTGCTCCCTCGCATCGCTTATGTCGCTGCTGCGGATTTCATATGAAGGGGCTGCGGCCCCTTCATGCATCCCCAGAGTGCTCATCTGAGTTGATTGATAGTCTGAGAGCTCCCGGATTTCCGGGAGCTCTTTCTGTTTTAAATAAATTGAGAAATTTAAAACAATCGATTAATATGGCGAAAAATGCCACACTTTTGCCACAAATGATTGATATATTTAAATGCAACGACCGATCTTCAAAAAGGATCGGGAAAAACAAAAAAGGAGACATCATCATGAAGAAGATTCTGACTGTCGCGCTGATGACCGCCCTGCTGCTGGCCATCGCCACCACCGCCATGGCTGCTACCGGCCTGGGCTCCATCACTTCCGTGTCCCTGACTCCGGCTGGCGCCTCCAACGGCTCCGTCAGCGTGAACACCACCATGTGCGCCGTCACCCTGGATGACGCGGGCAAGATCGTGGCCGTTCAGTTTGACGTTGTGCAGCCGAAGGCCGCCTTCGATGCGACCGGCGCTGCCGCCGGCGACATCAACGCCGCTCCGCAGACCAAGAAGGAGCTCAAGGAAGGCTACGGCATGAAGCCGGCTTCCGCCATCGGCAAGGAGTGGTATGAGCAGGCTGATGCCCTGGAGGCCTGGTGCGTCGGCAAGACCGTTGAGGAAGTCTGCGCGATGAAGACCTTCGATCGCGGCGACGGCCATCACACCATG
This sequence comes from Clostridiales bacterium, assembly GCA_015056305.1. Taxonomy (GTDB): domain Bacteria; phylum Bacillota; class Clostridia; order Christensenellales; family Aristaeellaceae; genus Ventricola. Next base: position 21,589 of record SVGO01000008.1, read on the forward strand.
GTTCCGGACGAGGCTGACCTGAAGGCCAGCGTCACCGTCAGCGTCGGCGACTACCTGGCGGCTCTGCAGAAGGCTGCTGCGGTCGCGAAGTAATCAAGACCATATCTGATAACCTTCTTCTTATTTTTCTCTATGGCAAAGGGGCTTCCGAAAGGAGGCCCCTTTGTCATACTCTACAAATAGATAAATATGAATGTGATGGATAAAAGGAGGATTTGTCCGATTATATGTTCAAAAAGCGTGGACTTTGGAGAAAAAGCCATACTTTTGCCACAAATGCATATTAGTCTGTGTATCAGGACGGCGCGCAGGCGCCGAATATGCTGCGCAAAAGCGCAAGGAGAGAAAATAAGATGAAGAAGATCCTGACTGTCATGCTGCTGGCCGCGATGCTGCTGACCCTGACCGCCACCGCTCTGGCCGCGACCGGCGTGGGTTCCGCCACCACCGTGTCCGCCGCCGCTGCGACCGCCGACGCGGCCGGTTCCGTGACCGTGACCACCACCATGTGCGCTGTGACCCTGGACGACGAGGGCAAGTTCGCCGCTGTCGCGTTCGACGTGATCGAGTCCAAGGCCGGCTTTGATGCGACCGGCGCGATCGCCGGCGAGGTGAACGCTGCGCCGCAGACCAAGGCTGAGCTGGGTGAGGCTTACGGCATGAAGGCCATCTCCCCGATCGGCAAGGAGTGGTATGAGCAGATGGACGCGCTGGCTGCCTGGTGCGTGGGCAAGACCCCGGCTGAGGTGCTCGGCATGGCTTTCGGCGCGGACGGCAAGCCGACCGACGCTGACCTGACCTCCGGCTGCACCATCTACATCAACGACCAGCTCAAGGCGCTTGAGAAGGCCGTCGCCGCCGCGAAGTAATTCACCCCAAAAAACAGAGCGGATTCCCAACCGGGAATCCGTTTTTGCGTATACAGGTTTTCTTTAATCCGCCGCGAAGCGAAACAGGGAGTCTGAGGGTTCGGATTCTCCGAACTGGGACAGGAGTGAATAACAGCTAAGTAGGGCTGTCAGAGCTGTCCTGACCGACGAGCATCGAGCGAGGAGAGGAATGTCCCTCAGGCGGGTTTCAGGGCGGCAACCCTGACGTATTTCGTCGTTACACATTGGCCTCGTTTGCCGCTGGCTCAAAATAACCGGCGTACTTGGTGAAGACCAGCGCGCCCATGCGGCGGACGCCGCCGTAGAGATGGCGGCGCATCAGCGGCTCGATGCCGGCGACGTCGCGTTCGTCGATCAGGCGAAGCATCTCTTCATGGTCGCGCAGAACGTCCTGAACGTTGCTGCCCTCGATGATGTCCAGCGTGCAGAAGCGCGTGTAGCTGGACTGCGGGCCGCTCAGGCGCTCCCAGAGGAAGAGATTGTTTGTCGCGCGGAACCAGATTTCGTGCATGGACAGATCGATATTCAGGAAAACATCGGCAGGGAAGTGCTTGGGATCGGTGAGATATACGCTGCCGACCTCTTTGAGCTGAGAAAAAGCGAAGCGCACGCGCTCGGCGTCTGCCGGCGTGCAGGTCAGGATGAAATCGCGCAGAACCATGCTTTCCACGGCGACGCGCTCATAGATCAGCTGATTGATGATGTCGTAATTGAGACGCGTGACGATACTGCCCTTGCGCGGGAGAATCTGAACCAGGCCGTTTTCCTGCAGGCGCTGAAGCACGCTGCGCACCGGCGTGCGCGAAATGGAGAAGCGCTCGCACAGGTAATGCTCGCTGAGCAGATCGCCGGGCTTGTGATCAAAGCGAAGGATCTCCTCGGCAAGCGTCTGGTAGATCTGCTCATGATCGCACATTGTCTGGACTGTCATACTTCTTTCATCCTTAAAAAAGTGATATTTACATTATAATCCCGCATACCAAGGGTGTCAATACGATTTGCGCCGACTTTCGGAACAGAAATGTCAACTTGTATACAAGATGAAATGCCGGCTGTATGTCAAGCGGGAAGCGCAGACTTTTGCTAGGCGCGGGAAAATAGAGGATTGGCATTGTGCAAGATGTCGAGAGAATCGGATAAGCGCGTAAAAAACTCATCATAAGATATTGTAATTCATTGGCAGGTGTGATAGTATATGTATACAAGATGGGTGCGCGTGGTCGCGCCGTCAGAAAAACTATGGGAGGTACTCCAAAATGAAGAAGTTCTTTGCTCTCCTTCTCGTCGCGATCCTCGCGCTTTCCTGCGTGAGCGCTCTGGCTGAGGATCAGTTCGCGGCTCTGGGCGATTACACCATGATCGTTGGTCATGCCCAGCCGGAAAGCAACCCGCGCTACATCTCCATGGAGAAGTTCGCGGCCGACGTCGCTGAGAAGACCAACGGCCACGTGACCGTCGAAGTCTTCGGCAATGGCCAGCTGGGCACCGAAAAGGAAATGCTCGAGCAGGTCGTTCAGGGCGTGACCCAGGGCATGCGCGGCGGTCAGTATGACTTCAGCCCGCGTCTGCTGATGTTCACCCTGCCGTTCCTGGCCAACAACCGCGCCGAGGTCACCGCGCTGCTGCAGAGCGACCTGGCCAAGAAGGTTTCCGCCGAGGCCGCTGAGACCACCGGCACCGTCATCATCAACCTGTGCGACGCTGGCGGCTTCCGTCAGTTCTCCAACAACACCCGTCCGCTGACCAAGCCGGAGGATCTTGCCGGCCTGAAGATGCGCACCAACGGCATGAAGACCATCGACCTGACCTTCCAGGCCATGGGCGCCAACACCGTGTCCGTTCCGTACGCCGATCTGTACATGGGTCTGAAGACCTCCATCGCCGATGGCCAGGAGAATCCGTGGGTCAACGTCGAGGGCATGAAGTTCTATGAGGTCCAGAAGTACTTCACCGAGGTCAACTATCAGTTCCATCCGGATCCGTTCTATGTCAACGCCGAGTGGTGGAACAGCCTGCCGGCCGAGTTCCAGGCCATCCTGACCGAGTGCGCGACCGAGATGGGCGAGTACAACGATCAGCTGATCGACGAGAACTCTGACGCTGCCAAGCAGGTCGTCGTCGACGCCGGCTGCGAAGTCTACGTCCCGACCGCCGAAGAGCTCGCTGCCTTCCAGGCCGCCTGCCAGCCGGTGTACAGCCAGGTCGTGACCGAGGGCATCTGCACCCAGGACGAGCTCGACGAGATGCTCGCCATCGTGGCTGCTGTCCGCGGCGAATAATTTCCGAAGCAACCATTAAGGCTGGTCGGGGCGCTGGCCCCGGCCGCCTTTTTGATTCTTGAGATCCGTGTTAAGGAGGATTAACACAGATGAACAAACTCAAAAAGCTTGGCGCGACGGTCGAGAAGATCTACATGGGCGTCGGCGCTGCGGCCATGGGCCTGCTCGCCTTCCTGGTGATCTTTACCGTCATCATGCGCTATTGCTTCTCCCTGAGCTGGAAATCCGTTTCCGAGTTCAACGTGCTTCTCTTCACCTTCACCACCTTCTGGGGTCTGGGTCTGAACGTGCTCAAGAACGAGCACGTTTCCGTCACGATTCTCTATGACATGCTGAAGCCCGCCGTCAAGCGCTGGATCAGCGTACTGAACTACATCGTGATGCTGGTCGTGGATATCCTGTTCATCCATTACGGCTGGGCTTATGCGGTCAAGATGGGCAAGCAGCTGAGCATGGGCATGGAGATTCCGATGTTCTATATGTACGGCCTGATGCCGCTGTGCGGCGTGATCTGCGCGGTGTGCATTGTCATCAAGGCGATTGAGACCATCTGCGCGCCGGCGTCCGCGTTCGAGAACAAGGACGAGCCCCTGGAGTAACCAAACGGAAGGAGAGTAGCTATGGCAATTGTATTTCTGCTCATTGGCCTGATCATCTTTGCTGCGATCGGCGTTCCGCTTGCGTTTTCCATCGGTGCGACGTGTATCAGCTATCTGTCTGCGGTGAGGCCGATGTTCCTGTCCATGATGCCTCAGCGCATCTGGAACGGCGTATACAGCGAGCTGATGATCGCCATGCCGCTGTTCATGCTCGCCGGCGAACTGATGAACACCGGCGGCATCACCAAGCGCATCATCAATTTCTGCATGGAGCTGCTGCGCCCGATCCGCGGCGGCCTGGGCGAGGTCAATATCGTCGCCTCCATGATCTTCGGCGGCATCTCCGGTTCTTCCGTCGCCGACACCTCCGCGCTGGGCTCCATCCTGATCCCGGCGATGGAGAAGGAGGGCTATCCGCCGGATGCCTCTGCGGGCATCACCGTCGCCTCCTCCACCATGGGTATGATCATCCCGCCGTCCACCCCGATGGTCGTCTATGCGATGATTTCCGGCGCGTCCATCGGCGCGCTGTTCATGGCCGGCGCCGTGCCGGGCATCCTCATTGGCCTGACGCAGCTGGTGTTGGTCTACGTGATCAGCCATCGCAAGGGCTGGCATCCGGCGAAGACCAACTTCAGCGCCAAGCGCTTCTGGAAGGCCATCTTCTCCGGCATTCCGGCGCTGCTGATGCCGCTGTTCATCATCGTGTGCGTGTCCTTTGGCATCTGCACCGCGTCCGAAAGCGCCGGCGTTGCCGTGCTCTATTCCATGCTCGTCGGCTTCTTTATCTATAAGGAGCTGACCTGGAAGGACGTCTGGAATGCGCTGAAGAAGACCCTCATCTCCTCTTCCAGCGTCATGATCATCATCGGCTTCTCCTCCATCTTCACCTGGGTGCTCACCATCCAGAAGGTGCCGGATCTGGTCGCCAATTTCTTCATGAGCATGAATATCCCCGCCTGGGGCATCGCGCTAATGTTCGACGTGCTGATCCTGATCATCGGTACGTTCATTGACGTCAGCCCGGCGATCCTGATGCTCACCCCGATCATGCTGCCGGTCATGCAGAGCTATGGCTTCACCGCGCTGCAGTTCGGTGCGATGCTGATCACGGGTCTTGCCATCGGCCTGGTCACCCCGCCGGTGGGCATGTGCCTGAATGCCTGCAACAAGATCAACCGCATGCCGATCATTGGCATATTCAAGGGCGCGCTGCCGTTTATCACGTGCAATGTGATCGTCCTGATCGCCATCAGCATCTTCCCGGCACTGACCACCTGGCTGCCGATGATTCTGGGCTATTGATTCTTTTGATTCCCGCAAAAAACCCGCTGCTTAAATGCAGCGGGTTTTCTCATGTGATGGTAATTTATCAGGCGGCGGGAGGCGCTGCGCGCTTCATCAGTTCAGGCGGGAGCATCTCAGAAAGCCGGGTCAGCGTCTCTTCGATCGCGGTTATGGCGCGATTCGCCAATGCCGAAAGCTCCTCCTGCGAGGCGGTTTCCAGCGCAAGATCGGTTACGGTGCTCAGATCCGGCGAATACTGAGCAGTGTAGATCGAGCAGCTTTCCATGTATTCCTCAACGCCCAGCGCCGGCGCACTGTAGAACGAGCTGAGGCTGGCCATCGGGCCGTCTTCGCCGGTTTCCGTGAGGGAATAGGCTTCAAACGCCATCGGAATCTGCTGATCGTCCATGGCGATTTCCACGGCGCCGACCACAGCGGATTCCTCACCGCCCGCAGCGGTTTCGCTCTGAACGACGTCAGCGGAGATCATTGCGGAGAGAAGGCTCTCGTCATCCTGCGCGGCAAAAGCCATGGCATATTGTCCACCGACGCCGCGCAGTCCCTCCTCGCTTATGATGGGACTGCTGCCCAGATAGAGCTCCATGTCCAGCAGACTCTCGCCGTCGGCGATAAAATTCATATACAGCTGCAGCACAACGTCCTTGCTCTGGGTATCGGAGGTGAGCATCGCCATGCTGAGGCCATCCATTGCATCGGCGTCAGGGGTGAGCGTGAGCAGATCGATGGTGAATACAGTCAGACTTTCGTCCTCGGCGTATGGCGTCGAGACAATATTGAAGACCGCCGCGCCGCCGGCAGTGTCTTCGCGCACGGCATTCAGATAGACGAAGTCTTCGTTTTCGTCCATGCCTATGTAGAGATACAGCGGCATGGTTTCATCGGTCATGCCGGCGGCAGTCTCGCGGATGGACTGGCACAGCTGTGCGGTGGTGACAGGCTCGTCGATCTGAGCGAGCACGGCGTTCAGGAGCACGCAGAGGGTTGCATCCTGTTCAAGCTGATCGGCGAGCGCAGCGGCCAGATCGCCCAACGCCTTCTGCGTGACCATGATGCCGACTTCCGTCGCAGTGGCAGGGAAATCACCCTCCTCGGGGACATCCGTGCGCACATCCATGGGCAGCGCCGCGAGGTGGCTGAGGATCGTTTCGCCATAGGGAGCGGCAATCTGCGCGGCGGCGTCAAACAGGGCGGCAGACTGAGCGGCCAGCAGGGTGATTGCAGCATTCCAGTCCACGTCGCGCAGGCTCAGAATCTGCGCGATTTGCGCGTCATCTGCGCCGGTGAGGGCGAGCAGCGTTTCCCATTTGGCGGTGAAGCGTTCGTTGGGAATTGCGCCGCTCATGATGGCGACGCCGTCGTGCGTGATCTCCGCCAGAAGATCCAGGCCAGCCTGCTCATCGCCGGAAACATATCCGGCAGCGAGCAAGGCGCGCACGCCGTCCTCAGTTTTACCAAGACCGACGGTAAAGACGGCATTCTCCAGCGCTTCGCCCAGCGCGCTCATCGCGGCTGCGTCCTCACCAAAGATGCGGGCGGCGTTTTCGTTGGTCTTCAGGCTATAATACATGTCCATCAGGACCATGTCGCCCTGGGCGTATGCCTGGGAGAACAGTGCCTGAGTCTTGCTGCCGGGTACATAAGGCGCGGCGTCCTCGGCCTTGGCGGCAGGCAGGAGGAGAAGGAGCATGAACGCGAAAAGGGGAATCAGTTTTTTCAGCATGGCGCATCCTCCCTTATGTGGTGTTTTCTACATCCATTATATAGATGAGGATGCTGGCCGTCAATGCTGCGGCATCAAAAGGAGATATGTATCTTTCGTTGCGGAGATACATTGACAGATGAGGTATATTGTGATAAACTGTATATCGTCGGAGGTGATGAAATGCTGAATGCATCGGATATCCTTCGCGGCTATACGGATACGATCATCCTTGCGCAGCTGGCAAAAGAGGACAGCTACGGTTATGTGATCAGCAAGAACGTGCAGGAGATCTCCCGGGGGGAGCTGCAGCTGAAGGAAGCGACCCTGTACACAACGTTCCGGAGGCTGGAAAGCGCGGGCATGATTGAGTCGTATTGGGGCGATGAACACGCGGGCGCGCGCAGGCGGTATTACCACCTGACGGATGAGGGCCGCAGACTGTATGAAGAGAATCAGGAGGATTGGCGCAGGTATCGCGCCGTGATCTCTGAATTGTTTGGAATGGAGGATCGCGGATGAACAAGAGAATTCGCAGCATGATCGACGAGATCTTTTCCGGGATGAAGATGACGGCGGAGAATCTGGCGCTGCGCGACGAGCTGCTTTCCAACGCGCTCTCGCGCTATGAGGACGCCATGGCCCAGGGCCGCAGCGAGGAGGAGGCGTTCTGCGAGATTGCCGCCTCGCTGGAGGACGTTTACGACCTGCTCGAGGAGATGAACGGTGCGCCCGCGCAGGAGAGCAAGGCGGCCGAAACCAGGCGGACTGAGGCGCAGCCGGAAGAGAAAATGGAAGAGAAAGAAAAGCGCGAAGCTGCCGCGCCGCAGACCGATCTGGGCAATGCGCTGAATAAGGCGTTCACGGCGCTGGGCGATTTCTCTCAGGCGATCATGCCGGAGGCGAAGAAGCTCTACGGCCAGATGGACGACGCGACCGGCGGCGTGCTGGGCAAGCTGGGCCGTGCGGCGAAGAAGGGCATGCGCGATGCGCAGAAGGCCGCCGGCGAGGCGATCGACAGGCTCTCCAAGGAAAGCGGCGAGCTGGTGTTCGACTTTGGCGCGAACCGCGAAGCGAAGCCCGAGGAACAGAAAGAGGAGTTCGTCTCCGACTTTTCCGCGGTGACAGAGCCGAAGCCGGAGGAAGAGAAGCGGGAAGACGGCGAGCTTGTGCTGGATATGGACGCGATCTATGCCGATGCACAGACGGAAACCGGGGAGGAGAAGCAGGCGGCGCACATTGCCGCGCTTCGCGATGAGGCGAAGGAGCTTCGCGCGCAGGCGGCGATCAAGGAAGTGACCGGCGATACGGCCGGCGCAGAGGCGCTTTATCTGCAGGCGGAGGCGCTGGAGATGCAGGCGAATCTGCTGGAACAGACCGGAGAGACCGCGGATCAGCCCGAAGAGGCGCAGCCGGAAGCCGCGCAGGAGCCGGAGGAGGCCGCCTATGTGCGCGCGGATGGCGAGATCGACGAGGACGCCTTTGCCAAGGCAGTCGACGATCTGGCGCGGGACGCGGAAGAAGTGATCCATCAGGCGGCGAAGAAGGCGCAGGATGCCATTCACGATGCGGCGGATTACGTCGTGCGCGACGCTGGCGAGCCGGTCAGCGGCATGCAGGGCTTCCCGGCGGCGGGCCTTCGCAAGGTGGACGTGCAGCTTGACGCGGACGACGTGGAGATCGTGGAGAGCGAGAGCGCGCAGGTAGAGACGCTCTGGGAGGCCAAGAACGTGGACGGCGAGCCGGTGATCACATATGCTGATCATACGCTGACCATCCGCAGGAAAAACCCGGACGTCTTCAAGACGTTCTTCTCGGTCTTCAAGAAGGAAGGTGGCAGGATCACGGTACGCGTGCCGCGCGGCTATGCGGCGGATTACGCGATCAGCACGACCTCCGGCGATGTGCATATCCGCGACGTCGACGTGGACGGCGTGAAGATCTCCACGACCTCCGGCAGCGTACGCGTGGAGCCGGACGCCAAAGGCCGCGCGGAGGATATCGCGGTGACGACGGTCTCCGGGCATGCGACGGTCAGCGCCTGTGCGGATACGATCGAGGTGACGACGGTTTCCGGCGGGCAGTTCATCTCCTGCGACGCGCACAAGGTGGATGTGAATGTGGTTTCGGGCAAGGTGCATGTCGAGGGCGCGTGCGACGAATGGGAGGTCAGTTCGGTCTCCGGCGAGGTGGAGCTGCTGTGCACCGTTGCGCCGACGAAGAAAGTGCAGATTTCCTCGGTGCATGGCGATGTGCGTCTGGCGCTGCCCAGCGAGATCCGCGGCTTTGTCGCGGAGGCGACCGGCGCGCTGGGCTGCGAGATCATCAATGAGTTTGGTCCGAACCGATACGGCACCTGCGGCCTGCCGATCCGCATGGAAACCATGCACGGCAAGCTGCTCATCACCAGACTGTAAGGAGCAATGAAGCATGGATAAAGTGAAAGAATACCTGGGCATTCTCTTCGGCGGCAGGCTGATCGTCGAGGGAAGCGGCCGTACGTTCGCCAAGGCGCCGGTGTGGCTGGCCGCGCTCGCAGCGATTTATAGCGTGCGCCTGGCGTTGGTCACGGCGCTGCTGGTGGTGGCCTTCGGGATGAAGGTCCGCGTGGCGAAGGCGTAAGGAGGGAAGCGTATGGATTTTGAACAGATCAAGAATAATCTTCTTCGTGCGCTTGGCCAGCTGATGGCGCTGCGGGTGATCGTGACCTCGCCGAGCGAGAAGGTGGCGGATCTGCCGGCGGTGTATGTGCTGCTGGCGGCGCTGATGGCGCCTGCGGCCCTCGTGGTCGTGCTGGTGCTGGGGCTTGTGACCCGGCACGCGGTGCGCTTTGAAAAAGACGCGACGAAGATGTAAGGAAAAAACCCTTATACCGGCGCGAAGCGAAGAAGGGGTCTGGGGACAAGGTCCCCAGGCAGGGGTTTGGGGATGAAATCCCCAACGTAACCCCATTGAAAAAGAAAAAAGCAAGAATCTCAGAGGAGCCGAAGGCGACAATTGAGATTCCGGTACAGTTTCGGGAGAATCTCAGCAATTAACGCAGCGATTCTATCGAAGTGTATCAGAATCGTAATTGTCGCCTATCGGCTCCTTTCCGATTCTTGCTTATCGGGCGCTTCGCGCATGGGTTACGTTAGGGCTGCCGCCCTAAAACCCGCCAAGGGACTTCGCCCCTTGACCCCATTTACGCTTCGCGCCTATCTAAGAGACTGATTTAAGCCACCAGCCGATCGCACGCGCTGACGACGAGCTCATGCAGCGCGGGGAAGAAATTCTCGCCGATATCGCCGATGCTCAAAATCGACAGATACATCAGCTGAATGACGGAAAGCACAACCTCGTCCGGCGCGGTGAACCGGATTTTTGCTGCCTGCAGCGCATCGAAAATCCCTTTGGCGGAGGTGAGGCAATGCGCACGGGCTTCGTCCTCGGGCAGGAAGCTGTTGAGCTGCGGCAGATCCTCGCGCAAAAAGCGCACAAGCCCCAGCTGATGGATGGTCTCAAACACCGCGTAAACAAAGCGTGCGGCGCGCTCCTTGCTGCTCATGCCCTCGCCGGAGGCGAGCGCCTTTTGCGAACCAGACAGGATCTGCTCCTCCCATGTGCCTGCGACCTCGAGGAAGAGCTGTTCCTTGCTCTCGTAAAACTTGTAAAACGAGGACTTCGAAATCCCGGCCTCCGAGGTCAGCGTGTCCAGGGAGGTTTTCATCACACCGTCGTGCATGATATGGCGCTGCGCGCTTTCAAACAGACGCATGCGGATCTGCTGGCGCTGTTCATCGGTGAAGGGAAGTGCCATGGAATCGTCACCTCCTTGCGGATGGATCGCATGGGATCAGGGGAGCATCACGGTCGCGTTCATGCCCGGCAGAACGGCCGCATCCTGCGGCGCGGTGATGCGTACGTCGAAATAGGTTGCATTCTGGCGGGCGGTGCCGATCGGACGGATCTCGGTGATCGTGCCGGTAAAGACCTGATCGCCGTAGGCGTCCAGCGTGTAGGAGAGCATGTCGCCTTCGCGGATAACGGAAAGATCGAGCTCGTCGATTTCCGCGCTCAGCTCAAGCGTGGTCAGATCCGCGATCTCGCAAAGGAGCATGCCGCGATAGACCTGCGCGCCGGTGACGACCTGCATCAGCGTCACAGCGCCAGAAACCGGCGCACTGATGACGGGGGAGGCGTCCCTGGCGCTCTGCGCGTCGATCATCTCAAAGAGCAGATCGCCCACGGCGACCTTGTCGCCGGACTGAACGTGCACCTTCGCCACGCGGCCGGAAGCCTGAACGGTCACGTCCGGATAGCGCTTCGCCTTGCCGCGGCCGGTTTCGCTGTCGGAGGGCATGGCGCTTTCGCGGAAGCAGCGGATGGTGTCGCCCACATCATAAGCGCCCTCGAGAATCTCGACGATGTAATCCTCGCCGTTTACACTGGTGACGCGGCCCACGCCCTTTTCATTGCCGCACTTGAGATAGAGCGTCTCGCCCGCATGCAGATAGCGATTGTCGTCGTCATCGTAGGCGTAGTCGGTGTCGGCGTCGATGTAGAGCGCAAGCTCCGGCTCGATGACGGCGATCGCGCCGTGGCGGCTGATGACGCCGGAAGCGTCGTCGCCCTCGACGGCGAGCACAGCGCCGACCACGCCGGCCTGCTGGGCATAGACCGGAATGGTATCGATCTCAAAGAGCACGTCGCCGCCGGCAACGGTTTCGCCCTGCGTGAGATCAAACGGGCGCAGCGTGCCGGAGAACGGCGCGATGACCTTGGCGGTTTCGGGCGCAACGATGACCGCATTGGCGGTCGCACCCAGCGCACTGGCGCAGGACAGGGTGAGGATCAGCAGGAGCGCGGTGAAGACGGACAGCTTGGTTTTCATGGCGATGTTCCTTTCTGATGAAAGTTGTTCGTATAAGGGGCGTCGCCTGCGGGCAGGACATCATCCGTCTCGCCTGAGGCGATCCACCTTCCCCAGAGGGGAAGGCAAGTTTTCTCGCGGGCGGATGATATCCGCCCCTACAAAGCGGCTTAAAACAATCGCGAAGCGAAGAAGGGGTCTGGGGATGAAATCCCCAGGCGGGTCATAGGGCGGCAGCCCTATCGTTCCCTCCTCGTCACTCCACGGACTTGAGCGCCTCGACCATGTCGATTGAGCGAACCTTGCGGGTGAGCAGGCGCTGGATCAGCTGGGAGAAGCAATAGGTGACGACGCAGGCGATGACGACGGACTTGACCGTCGGCACGCCGGGATAGAAGCCGGTCTCCGGCTCGCAGGCGTGCATGACGATGTCTGTGAGCAGATAGCCCGGGCCGACGCCTGCGAGCACGCCCAGGACGGAGATGATCGTGTTCTCGCGCAGGATCAATCTGCGGATCTCCTTCTGATGATAGCCGAGCACCTTGAGCGTCGCGTATTCGCGGATGCGCTCCACGAAGTTCATCAGGCCCATGTTGTAGCAGATGACAAACGCGAGCGCCAGGGCGATCAGCGTCAGGATTGCAAAGACCGCCGAGAGCGTGTCGAGCATCGCAAGCATCTCCGTCACCTGCGTATGCGGATCGTGGATCTGATCGACCTCGTCCAGACTGTCCAGCTGCGCCATGCAGCGCTCGCCCGGGCCTCGGATCTGGATCGCCGTCGGAGAAAACTCGCCCTTGCGCAGTGATTCCCAGGTCGAGCGGTTCATGTAAACGCCCTGGGAGACGTTGTTCTCCACGATCCGGCTGATGACGATGGAAACCGGCTCGTCGTCGCCGGGCAGATAGAGCATGACCTCATCGCCCGGGGCGAGCGAAAGCGTTTGAGAGAGCTTGTAGGTGACGGCGAGATGGCCGTCATCCAGCGCGATGAGCGCGTGATCCTCGCCCAGATGCTGCATCGTCTGCTCGTCGCCGAGGATGCTCAGGCGCGTTGTGCGCGAGCCGGCGGCTGCGCGCAGCGAGACGGAGGTATCCATCACGCACTCGACCACGTCCGCGTCGATGCGCCGCTCGTAGCTTTCGGCCGTGCCGACGTCGCCCTTGAGGCTGGCGTACAGATCGTAGCGCATCGTGCCGTAGTAGTAGTTTTCCGTCAGGCTCATGACCGAGTCCTGCAGGCCCAGCGATGTGATGATCAGCATCGTGCAGCACAAAAGGCCCACCAGCGACATGAACGTGCGCAGCTTGTTGCGCAGCAGGTTGCGGATGATCATCTTCGCATTGAAGGACAGCCGCGACCAGATGAACGTGATGCGCTCAAAGAGAATGCGCTTGCCGTCCTTGGGCGGCTTGGGGCGAAGCAGCGCTGCGGTCGTCTCTTTCGCCGCACGATGATAGGTGAAGAAGCAGATGCCTACGCTCATGACGACCGTAAGCCCCACCATGCCCCAGGCAGGCAGAGAGATCGGCGGCTCAAGCTGATAGGGCATCTCGCTTTGCCCCAACAGCGCATCCCAGAGCATGTATGGCAGGGTGTGATGGGCGATGATCGTGCCCAGCACAGCGCCCAGCAGCGACGGGACGATTGCATAGGAAAGGTAGTGATTGCGGATCTTCGCCGCGGAGAAGCCCAGCGCCTTGAGCGTGCCCATCTGCATGCGCTGGTTGTCGATCATGCGCGAGAGCGTCGTCATGACGATCAGGCCGGCGACGGCGTAGGCGAGCACGGGGAAGATGTAGGTCATGTTCTCGAACATCTTCGCGTCGCCTGTCGCGCGGGCGGTGGAGTTGTGCGCGCCGCGGTCGACGACCAGCGCATCCGGCAGCAGCTGCTGGATTGCGCGCTGCACGGCGTCCCCGTCGGCGCCGTCTTTGAGCGTGATCACCACCTGCGTCAGCGGCAGCTCGGGCATCGCGCAGGCGTTGATGAGGATGTAGCCGTAGGTCGTGGGATCGGCCGCCACGCCGTTGGAGACGACGATGTACTCCGGACTGACGACGATGCCGCGGATGACGAACGTGTGCTCCGCGCCGTCCAGCTTGACGGTGACGCGGTCGCCCATGCCAAGGCCGTGCGTCCTGGCGAAGCGCTCCTCGATGAGACAGCCGCGCTTGTCGGCGGGATCGAGCAGCGCGCCCTCGCGCACCAGCGGCAGATTGATGTCCATCCCGCCGTCGTAGGCCGTGACGCAGACGGTCACGTCGTCACCGATCGTCGATTCCAGATCGCGCGTCGCGCGGGCGCACAGATCGTCCACGCCGCTAAGCGAGGAGAGCTTATTCAGCGCGGTTCTGTCCGCGCCGGGCAGCGTCACCCAGAAGTCGGCAAGGTTGTTTTCCTCAAAGTAGACGTCCACGGTGGTTTTCATCATGCGCGCCGTGCCGTCCAGCGCGGAGAAGGCGAATGAGCCGATCATGCATAGCACAATGATGGAGAGAAACTGCATCGCGGCGCGGCTCATATCGCGGTACAGCTTTTTTTTCAGTGTGTTTTTTATTCGCGCCAATGCGCATCACCTCTCAGATGGGATCGTGATGATAGCTTCGCGGCCTGTTTCAGACGCATCTGCCAGAATGATTGCAGAGCAGGGCGTCGGAGGGCCTTATGCCCGTGCGACGCCATTAGCAGCAAGGCGAAGCGTAAGGGGTGCGGGCACAGCCCGCCAAGGCGAAGCGTAAGGGGTGCGGGCACAGCCCGCCAAGGCGAAGCGTAAGGGGTGCGGGCACAGCCCGCCAAGGCGAAGCGTAAGGGGTGCGGGCATAGCCCGCTTACCAGACGATGTCTTCAACATTGCTGGGATGCTCGTTGATCTCAACGGACTCGATGCCGCCGTTTTTGATGCGGATGACGCGGTTGCCCAGTGGAGCGATCATCGCGTTGTGGGTGATGATGACGACGGTCGCGTTGTAGGTCTTGCACACGTCCTTGAGCAGGGAGAGCACCTGCACGCCCGTCTTGGAATCCAGCGCGCCGGTCGGCTCGTCGCACAAAAGCAGCGCGGGATTCTTGCACAGCGCACGCGCGATGGACACGCGCTGCTGCTCGCCGCCGGACAATTGGGCCGGGAAATTGCGCAGACGCTCGCCTAGACCCACCTGCTCCATGACGGTCTTGGGATCCAGCGCATGATCGCGGCAGACCTGACGCGCCAGCTCAACATTCTCCAGCGCGGTGAGGTTGGGCATCAGATTGTAAAACTGGAAGACGAAACCCACGTCGTGGCGGCGGTACTCCGTCAGCTGCGGCCCGCGCATGCCGGTGATCTCCTTGCCGTCGACGATGATGTGGCCACTGGTCGCCTTGTCCATGCCGCCCAGCAGATTGAGCACGGTCGTCTTGCCCGCGCCCGAGGGGCCGAGCACCACGCAGAACTCGCCCTTCTCGATCGTGAAATTGACATTGTCCACAGCCTTGACGACGGTGTCGCCCGTCTGATAGTGCTTGCAGACGTTTTCAAAGGTGATATAACCCACTTGAATATCCTCCCGGTTCTCAGGATAAAAACGTAAAAACGATTTTGTTTTTATGTTTTTATTATAAGATTGCATGCCATCCGTGTCAATTCAGAATCGGCAAATTGTGGTTGACCTGCGCAAAGAATGTTTACTTCCGAGCGCGCCCGTGTTATGCTGAAAAAAGGGAGGGGTGCCGATGGAAAAGACGGAAAAGCGGGAAAAGAGCGTGCTTTATCGCCTGTTTATCTCAATGTTTACGATCAGCGCGTTCACATTCGGCGGCGGCTTTGTGATCATTTCGCTGATGAAGAAAAAGTTTGTAGATGAATACGGCTGGCTGAGCGAGCAGGAGATGCTCGATTATACGGCGCTGGCGCAGTCCTGTCCGGGCGCGATCGCGGTGAACGCGGCGATCCTGGCGGGCTGGCGCGTGGCGGGACCACTGGGCATGCTCTGCGCCGTGGCGGGCACAGTGCTGCCGCCGCTGATCATCCTGTCGATCATCTCTGCTTTCTACAGCGCGTTTGCGTCCAATCCGTATGTGGCGATGGCGCTTGGCGGCATGCAGGCGGGCGTGGCGGCGGTGATCGTCGACGTCGTGCTGAACATGGGCAAAAACGTGCTCGCGCAGAAATCCTGGCTGAAAAACGGGATCATGCTTGCTGCGTTTATCGCGGTGTATTTTCTCAAGGTCAGCGTGAGTACGGTGATCCTGTGCGCCGCGCTGATTGGTATCGCGCAGCAGCTTTTTTCCAGGCGAAAGGGGGCGGCGAAATGATTTTTATCGAATTGTTTCTGGCCTTTGCGCAGATTGCCATGTTCTCCATCTGCGGCGGCTATACGGCCATGCCGCTCATCCGCGCGCAGGTGGTGGATGCGCACGGCTGGATGACCATGGGCGAGTTTGCCGATCTGATCACCATCGCGGAGATGACGCCCGGCCCGATCCAGCTCAATGCGGCGACATTTGCCGGCACGCGCGTGGCGGGGCTTGGCGGCGCGGTCTGCGCGACGATGGGCGTAGTCGCTCCGTCGCTGGTTCTGGTGTCGCTGCTGGCATGGGTTTACGGCAGATACCGCAACATGGCGGTGATCAAGGGAATTCTGGGCATGCTGCGCCCGGCGGTCGTCGCGCTGATCGCCTCGGCGGGCGTGTCGCTGGTGCGGCAGGCGGCCTTCGGGGGCCATGCGGTTTCGCTGGAGAGCATCCGCCCCCGCGGGATGGCGCTGTTTGCGATTGCGATGTTTCTGCTGCGGAAGCGCCGTCTCAGCCCGATTGCGACCATAGCGCTGTGCGGCGCGATCGCGCTCGTGGCGGGCGTGCTTTTTGGCGGCATATAAAGCCGATTCTCCCTTTACACCGGGAAGAGGCGTGGGGTATAATGATAGATGGTAGTACTCTGCATTTGCAATCTGTATATACACAGGAGGTAGCTGAGCATGCAGCCCAATATCAAGTGGCTCGATGATCCGCGCGTGTATCGCGTTGGTCAGATCGACGCCCATAGCGATCATCTCTATTATGAGACGGAGGAAGATGCGAAGGCCGGCCGTCAGGCGCTGTGCCAGAAGCTCGACGGCGTGTGGAAATTTGCCTATTCCGTGAACGCCGCTTCCCGTCCGGCGAATTTCTATGAGGAAGGCTACGACGTTTCTTCCTTCGATGACATCACCGTGCCGGGCCATATCGAGATGGCCGGCTATGACAAGATCCACTACATCAACACGATGTATCCGTGGGAGGGCCACTACTATCGCCGTCCGGCGTTTAGCGGCATGCCGGGCGCTGTGATGGAGGGCCAGTTCTCCGAGGCGGACTACAATCCGGTCGGCTCCTACGTCTGCAAGTTTGATCTTGACGAAAATCTGCGCGGCAAGCGTGTGATCGTGCGCTTTGAGGGCGTGGAGCAGGCGATGTACGTCTGGCTCAACGGCGTGTTCCTGGGCTATGCCGAGGATACCTTCACCCCGTCCGAGTTCGATCTGACCGACGCCATCCGCGAGACGGGCAATACCCTGTGCGTCGAGGTGCACAAGCGCTCCAGCGCCGCGTATCTGGAGGATCAGGACTTCTTCCGCTTCTTCGGCATCTTCCGCAGCGTCAGCCTCATGGCCAAGCCGAAGGCGCACGTGGAGGATCTGTGGGCGAAGCCGGTCGTCGATCTCAAGACGCTCGCAGGCAAGGTCTGTGTGGACCTCAAGCTCAGCGGCCGCGCCGTGAAGGTGCAGGCTCTGGTGAAGGATGGCGAGGATGTGCTGGTGAGCGCCGAGGCCTATGCCGAGGAGAAGATGACTCTGGATATGGAGATGCCGGGTGCGGTCAAGCTCTGGCACAACCATCATCCCAATCTCTATACCCTCGAGATCCGCCTGCTGGACGAAAACGGCAATCTCATCGAGATCGTGCCGCAGATGATCGGCTTCCGCAAGATCGAGATGGTGAATAAGATCATGATGCTCAACGGCGAGCGCCTGGTCATCAACGGCGTGAACCGTCACGAGTGGAACTGCAGGGGCGGCCGCGTGATCACCGACGAGGACGAGGCATGGGACGTTGAATGCATGCTGCGCAACAACATCAACGCCGTGCGCACCTGCCATTATCCGGATCGCCTATCCTTCTATCGCCGCTGCGACGAGGCCGGCATCTACATGATGGCCGAGACCAACTTGGAGACCCACGGTTCCTGGCAGAAGGCCGGCATCATCGAGCCGAGCTGGAACGTGCCGGGCAGCCTGCCCGAATGGGAGGGCGCGACGCTCGACCGCGCGTACAGCAATTTCGAAACCTTCAAGAATCACGTGTCCATCCTGTTCTGGTCCCTGGGCAACGAGTCTTTTGCCGGCGAGGTGCTGGTGAAGATGAACCGCTTCTTCAAGGAGAAGGATCCGAGCCGTCTGGTGCACTACGAAGGCGTGTTCAACAATCCGGCGTACAAGGATCGCATCTCCGACATGGAGAGCCACATGTACACCCCGGCGCCCAAGATCAAGGAGTATCTGGACAACGATCCGCCCAAGCCGTTCATCCTGTGCGAGTATATGCACGACATGGGCAACTCCCTGGGCGGCCTGAAGTCCTACTATGATCTGGTGGACGCCTACCCGATGATGCAGGGCGGCTTCATCTGGGACTACATCGACCAGGCCATTATGGTCAAGGACGAGGTGACCGGCCGCGACGTGATCCGCTACGGCGGCGACTTCGACGACCGTCCGGCGGACTACGAATTCTCCGGCAACGGCATCGTCTTTGCGGACAGAACCGAGAAGCCTGCGATTCAGGAGGTTAAGTATTACTATGGACTGCACAAATAAGATTCAGATTGTCTATGGCGACCTGACCCTGGGCGTGAAGGGCGAGGGCTGGCATGTGATCTTCAACTATGGCCGCGGCGGCATCGAGTCCCTCGTGGCCGGCGGCCGCGAGTGGATGTACCGCTGCCCGCAGCCGACCTTCTGGCGCGCGCTGACGGACAATGACCGCGGCAGCCGCTTCCATCTCAAGTCCGGCTGCTGGCTGGCGGCGGATACCTTCATCCGTCAGACCGGCGTGTCCGTCGCGATCGACGGCAAGGAGATTGCCATGCCCATCGCGCCGGAAAACAACAGGTATTCCCCGGTCGAGACCGCCGAGAGCGCGGCCGTTACCTACGAATTCGAGACCCTGACCGTGCCGGCGGCGAAGGTGACCGTCACCTATACCGCGACCTGCGCAGGCGTGAATGTGAAGGCCAAGTACTTCGGTGCCGCGGGCCTGCCGCAGCTGCCGGTCTTCGGCCTGCGCATGATCATGCCGACGCATGCGACCGGCTTCACCTACGAAGGCCTCTCCGGCGAGACCTATCCGGACCGTATGGCCGGCGGCGTCGAGGGCGTGTATGAGGTCAAGGGCCTGCCGGTCACGCCGTACATGGTTCCGCAGGACTGCGGCATGCACATGAATACCAAGTGGGTGGAGGTTCGCCGCAATACGCAGCTGGCCAACCACATCGCCCCGGCTGAGAGCAGCCTGAAGATCGCGATGGATGAAAAGCCCTTCGCCTTCTCCTGCCTGCCCTATACCGCCGAGGAACTCGAGAACGCAACCCATCACGAGGAGCTGCCGCCGGCAAGGCGCACCGTGCTGTGCGTTTACGGCGCTGTCCGCGGCGTGGGCGGCATCGACTCCTGGGGCTCTGACGTCGAGGAAGCCTATCACCTCAGCGCCGAGAAGGACTACGAGGTTTCCTTCAACATCGCGCTGTAAGGGACGGGAGACGGGAGGAACGCTGGGCTGCCGCCCAGACCTGCTTGGGGACGCTGTCCCCAAACCCTTGCAAGGGATTTCATCCCTTGACCCTTTTTTCGCTTCGCGGCGGCTTCAATCATCTAAACATAAAACGCCTTCGGCTCTGCCGAAGGCGTTTTTTCACATGGAATCTTAAAACAGCGCGAAGCGAAGAAGGGGTTTGGGGACGATGTCCCCAAGCGGGGTTTGGGGCCTGCGGCCCCAACGTCTTCCCCGTTATCGGCCCAGCGCCTGGGCAAACGGGTCATCGTCCTTGTCCTCGTCGATCAGGCCGTCGGCGCGGAGCATATCGCGCAGCACGTCCATCTCGCTTTCCAGGTCGATGAATCGATACGCATCCAGCGCCTCGACCTGCTTGAGGAAGGCCTTGTCGATCGCACCGACGGCTTCGCTGATGCGCGTGCGCACCTCGCGCGCCTTGGGCGTCTTGGCGGAGTTTTCCAGCCTCGCCCTGGCGTCCAGCAGCTTGAGCGTCGTGGGCAGATAATAGCGCAGGAACGTGCGCAGCTGGGGCAGCAGCTGCGGTCTTTGCTCGAGAATCGCAAGGATCTGGCCGCAGCTGTTTTCGATGGAATCGATCTGCGCGGAGAGGGCGGCGTCCTCGATGATGTCGTTGGCCTGGCGGATGCTGCGCATCGCGTCATAGCCCGCGCGGATGACCTCGCCGACGTCGGCGTTCTCGTCCATGACAGGCTGGGTTTTGCCGGCGTTTGCGCGCGAGGCGGAGTCCTGCGTCTTCTCCCACTGCCTGTTGATCTCCTCGTCGGAGGTGACGATGCATTCCTCGTCCTCATAGGTATGGGCGGTGCGGCGGGCATGCGCGCCGGCGCTTTCGGCCTCGGCTTCCTGATCCTGCGCGATTTTATCAAGCACATGGAACGCCAGATACACCGCCAGCGGACCGAACGGACCGGCGGCAAAAAACGAAACCAGATACCACGCCCATCTGGGCAGGTAATTCATCTTTCTGAGAATTTTCTTCGCATTCATGTATGCTTCTCTCCCCGATGAACGAACTTAAGGTGCGGCGGTTTCTTTGGGCGCTGGCAGACCCAGCGCATCCAGCAGCAGGAGCTTATTGGCTTCAAGATCCGCAACGACGCCGCTCGCGCTGCCGGCGCTGCCGTAGTGCCATTCGCCGCTGAACGGCACGGCAATATTCTCGACCTTTGCGCCGCGCAGCCACAGCGCCTGGAACACCAGCTTCACCTGCTCGCCGAGGGAACAGGAGGAGCGCCATGCGTGCTTGAGTGAATTGAATACGCCGGCGACATTGGCCGCCGTCATGCGGCGGGTCTGGCGGACCATGGCGGAGAGAAGCTTGCCCTGACGCTCGCCGCGGCCCAGATCGTTGTCCAGCTTGCGGCAGCGGGCATAGGCAAGCGCCTGTGCGCCGTTGAGGCGGGATTTGCCCTCTTTGAGGGGATTGTCCTCGTAGACATTCAGCCCCATATCGGTCAGGTAATGGACCTCGGCATTCGTCAGCTCGACCTCCGCGCCGCCGATAGCGTCCACCAGCTCGATGACGGAGGTGAAATTCAGCCGAAACCAGCCGTCGATGGCGACGCCGAAGTTCTGCTCGATCAGGTCACACAGCGCCTGCTCGTCCTTGTTGCGTACAACGGTATTGATCTTGGTCAGCTTATGATGCTCGTTCTCGATGAACATATCACGCGCGAACGTGACGGCGGAGAGCCTTGCGCGGGTAAAATCGACCTGAACGAGCATGGTCACGTCGCTGCGGCCGGTCTCCTCAAGCGAGCCGTAGTTGTCCATGCCAAGGACAAGGAACGTCTTGGTGCCGTGCGGATGCAGCAGAATCCACAGGGCGAGAAACACGGCAAGAACGCCGACCACGATGCGCGCGGCCAGATGCGCTTTGAGGAAGGAAAGGGCTTTTTTATAATACGCGCGGATCAAATCCATGGATGACAGCCTCCAAAGAAACGCAAGGCGGAGCGAAAATGCCCGCTGGGATAAAACAGGTTACATAGGATAGATGGAATAAACATAACATAAACAACAGGCAAAATCAAGCAGAATGCCTAGGATATGCGCTTTTCGTCAGAATCGAAAAGAAAAGCGGTTGCGGGCGCAAAAGTTTTTGTGTATAATAAAAACGTTATGGATTTTTACGCAGGATCACACCACTCTCCCCTGCGATGAAAATAAAGGCATTCCATGCCGTCAGCCCTGCGTATGACCAGCGCGGGCATTCATTCAGATTATCGTGTCTTTGAAATAAGAGAAAGGAAACCATTGTGACAGACAACGAAAAGAGCAAGAATCAACCTGCAAACACTGAGAATACCGGCAAAAAGCGCCCGAGCGTGCGCCGCCCTGCCGCCAAGAAGACCGCGCCGGCAAAGACGCACAGCAGCGCTGCCGCTCACAACGTGAAGAAGGAAAAGGCAGAAAGACCTGCCGCGAAGGCCAATCAAGCGGCGCCTAAGGCCAAGCCGGCTGCGAAGGCCAAGCCGGCGGCACCCAAGGCGAAGCCGGCTGCCCGCAAGAGCGCGCCGAAAAACAGCGCGCCTGCCGAAACCAAGGCGATCCCCAATGCGCCGCAGGCCAAGCCGGCGCAGCAGAAGACCAAGAGCGTACGCCGTCCGAATCCGGGCAAGCGCCGTGAAGCTGCGCAGCAGGCGCCCCAGGCGGACAAGCCGTTTGTTTCTGCGACGCTGCAGCTGGTGGGCAAGAAGCCCAAGGCGATGCGATCCGGCGCGAGCGAGCATCCCAGCCGCGCGACGCTGCGCATGATCCCGCTGGGCGGCATGTGCGAAATCGGCAAGAACATGACGGCCTACGAGTACGGCAACGACATCATCATCGTCGACTGCGGCCAGATCTTCCCGGATGAGACGATGCCGGGCGTGGATGCCGTTATTCCGGATTTCACCTATGTACTCCAGAATCGAGACCGCGTGCGCGGCATCTTTATTACCCATGGTCACGAGGATCATATCGGCGGTCTGCCGTATCTGATGCGCGAATTCAAGGCGCCGATCTATGGCGGCAGGATGGCGGTTGAGCTGCTCAAATACAAGCTCGACGACAAGGTGCCGGGCCTGACCAAGAGCTGCACGCTGCGCGCTGTGGAGGCGGGCGAGACCGTCCGCGCGGGCTGCTTTGCCGTGGAGTTCATCCATGTGAACCATTCCATCGCGGATGCGTTCATGTTCGCGATCAAAACGCCGATCGGCACGATCGTGCATTCCGGCGACTTTAAGATCGACTATACGCCGATCAACGGCGAGATCATGGATCTGCAGCGCATCGCGCAGATCGGCCGCGAGGGCGTGCTGCTTTTCGTGTGCGAGTCCACGAACATCGAGGTGCCGGGCTTCTCCAAGTCCGAGCGCCACGTCGGCGAATCCATCTCCGATATGTTCAAGGATGCGCAGGGCCGCATCTTCGTGGCGACGTTCTCCTCGAACGTCTCCCGCCTGCAGCAGATCTTCACCGCCGCCGAGCGCCACGGCCGCAAGGTCGCGCTGGTCGGCCGCAGCATGCTCAACGTATTCAACGCGGCCAATAACCTTGGCTACATCCAGATGAAGCCGGATACGCTCATCGAAATCTCCCAGGTGGACAAGCTGCCGCCGGAGCAGGTGGTGATCATCTCCACCGGTTCCCAGGGCGAGCCGATGAGCGCGCTGACGCGCATCGCGTTCAACAATCATCGTGAACTGGAGATTCAGGCGGGCGATACCGTCATCATCTCCGCGACGCCGATCCCGGGCAATGAGAAGCCGATCTATAAGGTCATCAACGAGCTCTACAAGCGCGAAGCGAAGGTATACTACTCCGCGCTGGCGGACGTGCATGTTTCCGGCCATGCCTCTCAGGAGGAGATCAAGCTGGTGCACAGCCTGGTCCGCCCGAAGTTCTTTATCCCCGCGCATGGCGAGACGCGCATGCTCTATCAGCATGCGGAGCTGGCGCACAAGCTGGGTGTGCCGTTTGAGAATATCTTTATCCTGGCCAACGGCGATATCTTTGAGATCGCCAAGGGCAGCGCAAAGGTGACCGGCTTCACCAACGGCGACGCTGTGCTCATCGACGGCAGCTCGAAGGGCGAGGTGGACAACACCGTGCTTCGCGAGCGCAAGCTGCTCTCCGACGACGGTGTGGTGTCTATCGCTCTGGCTGTGAACAAGCAGGGCGCGATGATGGCGCAGCCGGTTGTCAGCGCGATGGGCTTCCTCTACGACAGCGAGCATGCCAAGATCGAGGCGGCCTGCCGCCAGCACGCGGCCAACATGGTCACGCGCACGATTTCTTCCGGCAAGAAGGTCAAAGAGGCCGTTGCCTCCGGCCAGATGCAGGGCCAGATGCGCTCCTTCCTCTATGAGAAGACCAAGCGTCGCCCGGTGGTACTCATCAACCTGATTGAAGTAGAATGACCCCACCACCGCCTATAGGCAGTCCCCCTCCCCTTTCAGGGGAGGCTTATATGAGCCAATCAGGCTCCCCTGAAAGGGGAGCTGTCAGCGAAGCTGACTGAGGGGTTTTATGGAGGTATACGATGGCACACGAGAATCTTCCCGTTGTCCATGTGATCAACGGCAGACAGAAGAAACTGCTTCAGGGTCATCCCTGGGTATACGGCAACGAGATTGAACGCGTCGAGGGCGAAGTCGTCGATGGCGAGCTGGTGACGGTGGTCGATTTCCGCGGCCGCTACATGGGCACGGGCTTCTACAACAGCAGGAGCCTGATCACCGTGCGCCTGCTGACCCATCGCAGCGAGGAGATCACCGTTGAGCTGATCGCCGCGCGCGTGAGGGCGGCGTGCGAATATCGGAGATTTGTGATGAATCGCCCGGGCACGGACTCCTGCCGCCTGATCTATGGCGAGGCCGACCGCCTGCCGGGCGTGATCGCAGATCGCTTCGGCGATGTGATCGTGCTGCAGGTGCTGGCGCTGGGCATGGAAAAGTACACGCAGGTGATCGCCGACGCGCTTGTGAGCTGCGAGAAGCCGGGCTGCCTGCTGCTGCAGAACGACGATGCCATCCGCCGCAAGGAGGGCATGGAGTGCTTCACGAAGGTGCTGCACGGCGAACTGCCCGAGGAGACAGTTATCAGTGAGAACGGCATCAGGCTGAGCGTGGACGTGAAGGGCGGCCAGAAGACCGGCTACTTCCTGGATCAGAAGGACAATCACCTGTTTGTGCGCCAGTTCTGCAGGGATGCGCGCGTGCTGGACTGCTTCAGCTATATCGGCGGCTTTGCGCTCAATGCGGTCGCCGGCGGCGCGAGGGAAGTGACTGCGGTGGACATCAGCGAAAGCGCGGTCGAGCTGATCAAGCGAAACGCTCAGCTCAACGGCATGCAGGTGAATACGGTTTGCGCGAACTGCTTTGACTTCCTGCGCGCGCAGGTGAAGGAGAAGCAGAAATACGACGTGATCGTGCTCGATCCGCCGGCATTCACCAAGGCGCACGCGAACATGGCCAATGCCTGCCGCGGCTACAAGGAGATCGCGCTTTCCGCGATGCGCATGCTGCCTGCGGGCGGCGTGCTGGCGACGCACTCCTGCTCCTATCACATGCCGGAGGATGTGTTTGTGAACACGGTGCTCTCCGCCGCGCAGGACCTGCACAGGCAGGTGCGCGTGATCACCCTGCGCAGGCAGGATATCGATCATCCGGTGCTGGCGGGTTATCCCGAGAGCCATTATCTCAAGAGCCTGTGGCTGCAGATGCTGGATTAATTCAATGAAAATCATGAAACAGACAGCTGAGGCTGTCTGTTTTTTTGATGAGTAATATGGATATTTAGTTCATTAAGGAATCTTGAAACCGGCGCGAAGCGAAGAAGGGGTCTGGGGATGAAATCCCCAGGCGGGTTTGGGCGGCAGCCCAACGTTCCTGTGCGCGAA
>SVGO01000105.1 GCA_015056305.1 Clostridiales bacterium
TTTTCCACGTTGATGATCGCAAAGTTCTTGTGGCCCGCAATGCCGGTGATCAGATAATCGCTGTCGTAGTCCTCCGCCTCGTAGCCGATAACGGTGCCCGGTGCGGTCGGATCGTTGGTATTGCGGATGTTGGTCGGGATGCCGGCGATGCGCACCGGGAAGATCGCGTCCTCGTGCAGCACGGAAGCGCCCATGTAGGACAGCTCGCGCAGCTCGCGATAGGTCACATAGCGGATCGGCTGCGGATTGCGCACGATGCGAGGGTCCGCCATCAGGCAGCCGGACACATCCGTCCAGTTTTCATACAGATCCGCATTCGCCGCACGCGCGACGATCGCGCCGGTGATGTCGCTGCCGCCGCGGGAGAAGGTCTTTACGTTACCGTAGGCGTCGCAGCCGTAGAAGCCCGGCACGACGGCATGCGTGTGGTCCCGCAGGATCGCGCCGAGCGTCTCCTGCGTCTTTGCACTATCGAGCCTGCCTTCCTTATCAAAGAAGATGCCCTGCTGCGGATCGACAAAATCCCAGCCCATGTAGGCGGCAAGCAGAATGCCATTGAGGTATTCACCGCGGCTGGCGGCATAGTCCGCACCCGCGCCCAGCTGGATGCGCTTGCAAACCTCATCGAGATGAACATCCAGATCCACATTCAGCCCAAGCTCGGCGGCAATGCCGTGATAACGCTCGCGAATGCGATCGAACGCCTCGCCGATGTCCCTGCCGGACGCAGCCAGACGATTACACTCGTAAAACAGGTCGGTGACCTTGATATCGGTGGAGCTGCGCTTACCCGGCGCGCTCGGCACCACGATGCGGCGATCCGCATCCAGAAGCAGAATCTCTTTGACCTTCCTGAACTGCTCAGCGCTGGCCAGCGAGCTTCCGCCGAATTTTGCTACCTTGATTCCCATTCGGATGCCCTCCGATTTTTCTCTATACAGAATGACATAATTCTA
Source organism: Clostridiales bacterium (assembly GCA_015056305.1). Taxonomy (GTDB): domain Bacteria; phylum Bacillota; class Clostridia; order Christensenellales; family Aristaeellaceae; genus Ventricola. Next base: position 957 of record SVGO01000105.1, read on the forward strand.
TAGAAAGAACGGTATAAAGTCAAGAATATTTCGCAATAGCTCAAAAAATATGCGGGTTTTGACGAAAAGTGTTCCCTGAATTCAATCATTTCAAACATGAGAAAACGGGAGTTTTTCTCCCGATCATCTTATGCTGTGTGCCATTTAGCCGTGAGGCAGCCCCTGCAAGCAAAACAGCGGGCAATACTGCCCGCTGATCCTGTTTTCTCTGTTTTGCTACTCCTGATACGCCGCGCGAACCCGGCGCGCCGGACGTTCATGTTCATCTTCTTCCTCGCCCATGGCGCGAAGGCCCTCCAGCGCCTGCGGAATCATCTCCACAATGCGCTCCATGGGCGATGCACAGCTGGCGCTGAGCAGCCGCACGCCGTTTTGCGAGCAAACCAGAAAGCCCATTGGATGCACCGACACGCCTGCGCCAGCGCCGCCCGCAAAGGGCATATCCTCGAGCCGCTCGCCCGCCTGCACGCGGCCATACTCGCCCCCGCCGGCCACAAAGCCGAACGACACCTTCGAAATCGGAATGATCGTCGAACCGTCCTGCGTCTGCACAGGATCGCCGACCACAGTATTAACGTCCACCATCTCACGGATGCTCTCCATGGACGTGCCCATCAGGCTCTCAATGGGATGCTTTTCCATCTGAATCCCTCTTTTCTCTTTTTCAGCGCGGCTTTGAGCGCCGCAAGCATAATATCCCCGAGCTGGAATGAGAATATTCCCCGAAGATATGCATTCAGGCAGGCCTTATCAAAATCCGGCGTCACGCGCAGATCGCAGGTTTGACGCCCTTCCAGCGGAAAAAGCAGCGCGCAGGCCAGCGCATGCACGGCTCCGGCGGCAATCGCCGTCTCGGCAGCACTACCCAGACCCAGGCGGACATGCACAACCACGCTTTCAAATCGACGACCCAATATCACGCTGCGCAAATACGGCACAAGCCTGCGGCGAAGGCGCTTTCGTATGGGGTTTTCCTTTTTATCCTGGCGTCCATGGCGCGGCGCTGTTCGCACACGAATGCGTTTCTCTCCCAAGATCAGCTGCTTTTCATATCGCGCATACAGCCCGCATGCCCCGACGCGCAGCGCTGCGCTCCCCGTGCTATCCGTCCATGACGCCTCCAGCGCCACACGAAGGCGCACACACAGCATCCCATACGCCAGAGCGATCAGAAACAGCATGGTCTTTTTCCCTCTTTTCAAGCACGGGTGATATCCTGTATAATGAAGAAAATCCATCTACTTTATTCCAACGGAGGAACCATGAAACTGATTTCCTGGAACGTCAACGGCCTGCGCGCGTGTCTTGGCAAGGGCTTTGTCGATTACTTTGCCGCGCAGGACGCAGACTTCTTCTGCCTGCAGGAGACGAAGATGCAGCCCGGACAGGCGCAGATTCCCGCCGAAGGCTATCACGAATACTTCTACTCTGCCGAGAAAAAGGGCTATTCCGGCACGGCGATCCTGACCAAGCACGAGCCGCTCTCGGTGAGCTACGGCATGGACAGCGAGCTGCACGATCACGAGGGCCGTTTGATCACGCTGGAATACGAAAGCTTCTATCTGGTGACGGTATACACGCCCAACAGCCAGCGAGAGCTCACGCGGCTGCAGTACAGGCTATGTTGGGAAGAAGACTTTCGTATGTATCTGAAAAAGCTTGACGAACGCAAGCCCGTGATCGTCTGCGGCGATCTGAACGTCGCGCACAAAGAGATTGACCTCAAGAATCCAAAGACCAACCAGAACAACGCCGGATTCACGCCGCAGGAGCGCGCTGCGATGACGAAGCTGCTTGACAGCGGTTTCGTTGACACGTTCCGCCATCTGCACCCGGACGCAGTCGGCGCGTACAGCTGGTGGAGCTACATGTTCAATGCGCGCGCAAACAACGCAGGGTGGCGCATCGACTATTTCCTCGTCAGCGAGCGCATCGCCGACAAAGTCACAGCGGCGGAGATCCACAGCGACGTAATGGGCAGCGACCACTGTCCGGTCGTGCTGGAGATTGAGCTGTAAGGGATGGAAAACGTTGGGGCTGCCGCCCCAAACCCCGCCTGAGGGACCTTGTCCCTCAGACACCCCTTTTCGCTTCGCGGCGGTTTGAAGAGGCTTAGCATGGGCGAACTGCGTTCGCCTACCAAGTAAAATAAGCCTTCCCCTCTGGGGAAGGTGGATCGCCTCAGGCGAGACGGATGAGGTCCCCGCCCGCAGGCGGACGACTTTCAGAAAGGATGAAATATTGATGAAACTGATGTTTGCTTCCGATATCCACGGTTCCCGCAGCGCGATGGAGGCGATCCTGCGCCAATACAAGACTGAGGGCGCAGACAGGCTGGTGCTGCTGGGCGATCTGCTCTACCACGGTCCGAGAAACGATCTGCCGGATCAGTATGATCCCAAGGGCGTGACGGCGCTGCTCAACGAGAACAAAAACGAGCTGCTGTGCGTGCGCGGCAACTGCGACGCCGAGGTCGATCAGATGGTGCTCGAATTCCCGATTCAGGCGGACTATGCGCTCTTTGATCTGGACGGCGTGACGGCGTTTGTGACGCACGGTCATCTATTCAACACCGCCGCCCTGCCGCCGCACAAGGACGGCGATCTGCTGATCCACGGCCACACGCATGTGCTGACCGTGCAGGAGGCGGACGGGATGACCTACATCAATCCCGGCTCTGCGGCGCTGCCCAAGGAGGGCAACCCCAAGAGCTACATGGTCTATGAAAAGGGCGTCTTTGAAATCAAGACGCTGGACGGAGAGATAATCAGGGAGCACAAGGTTCGATAATCGAATAGGAAAGCAGCCCGGACGGAAGTCCGGGCTGTTGAGCTTTTTGGAGCAGAATGCTGCGCAAGAGCGCCGCGAAGCAAAGAAGGGAGTCCGAGGGGGCAGCTTTGATGAACCAGGGCAGGCGTGAAAAACAGCCCAGTGGCTATCAAAGCAGACCTGACCGACGAGCAGCAAGCAAGGAGATGGAAATCCCTCAAGCGGGTTTGGCACCGAAGCCGAGCGCGTCCAGTGGACGCATTGAGCGAGGCGGAGTGTGGGAAGCCGCAAGGAGCAATGGAACATTGCGACTATGCGGGCATCCCGGACCGACAGCCCAACGTCCCCATGCGCGATGCGCCAGAGAAAGAACGAAGCATTGCGCACAAAGCAACGATTGCGCCCGCAGGCTCCCTCAGTCAGCTTCGCTGACATCTCCCTCCCGGAGGGAGATGTCTGGCGTTGAGGGGGATCTTTTTTCTCGCTGGCATATTTGATCATCAAGCGCTCAGCCAAAGATGCGTTTTCGAAATGCTCTATTGCATCTTCCTTTCATAGAAAAAGCAGGCGGATTCCTCCTCCGGCATGTATTAGTCAATTATGATTTTGCAATTTCCCAAGTAGATACGTCCAGATTCTTTGTGGCATGCCCCTGCTTCCCATCTGAACCACGCCAAACAATTACCGTTTCGAAGGCGTCATGCCTGCCCTTTTCTCCTCCATCCTCGGAATCATAGCCATACTGCAAGTCAATGAATCCCCAGTAAAAACCTTCGCCTGTGGATGCCTTGTGCTCTTGACCACAAGCATGATAAAGATTGCCCAAATAATCCCACTTGTTTTTCTCTTCAGCCCATCGGTCCGTTGTCCAATTTAGAGGTGAGTCAGGATCATCTTTATCTGATTTATAATCTTCAAGATTCATATAGTCATAATAATACAACTGATTACTAGGTGCATTGCATTCAAACCAATACGTCGTACCGCCCTCACCACACGAAGAGCAATACGCGTTCGCAGGGAACACGACCTCGTTCATTTCGGGCCTTTCCCACATCATCATTTCCATTTATTTTACCTCCCAGATATGTCCAGTTTGCACTCTATATTCAACGAACTCCTGAATGTGCTTTTCCAGTTCGCCATTCGGATCGGCAAAGCGCTGCCTCGCCGCGAAGATCAGATCGCCGATCGTCTTTTGCTCCTGCAGCTGCTGCCACAGGAATGCACAGGACCGATTCAGCGTGATCATCCTGTCGCCCGGCAGATCGCCCGTGGGAACCAGCACATGCTCTCCGGCAATTTCGCGGAGGGCATAATTATGATTGGCCCGGTAGAGCTTCTTCTTCTCCCAGTAGCCGTTCTCCCGCAGATAAGCCTCCAGCTCGCTGTCGCTCATCGCAGCGAACTGCGCATTATTCAGCGGGCCGACATGCTCAACCACATGGATCGACGGAGGAACAAACTTTTTCATGCATTCTTCCTCTCTGCGCCCCCGCGCTCTCCCTTCGTCCTGTAAGAACGAATACCGGCAGCGACGAGTTCGCGGATCATATCGGACTGCGTGCGGTCAAAATAGATTTCCCGCTTCATGTCCTTCATCTGTGCTTCGATTTCAGACGTGACGACGAACGTCAGTCTTTTCTCTTGTCCGTTCATTTCGTCCCCTCTCCCTCTCGGAAGTTCGTTATTTCCGAGGTTCAGCACTTCATGTCTCATTATAGTTCATTATTTACGAACCTGTCAAGACGTTTTCTTGCTTTTGTTTTGAATCCCTCTATTTTTTTAAACGGTGTTTGCTTGACAGAGCATATGAACTGATGCATAATATGAACTGAAGGAGTTGAGCACCATGCCCACCGAAAAACCGCGTATTACTGTTGTCGTTGATGATGACATGATGCAGCAAATTGAAGATTTCCGCTTCGAGAATCGTTTTCCAAGCCGGTCTGCAGCCATGGTGGAATTGATCCGTCTGGGCATTGAGCAGATCAAAAGCGAGCAGGCTGAAAAGAATTGTTCTTCCCGTAAATAACGCAAAAGCGCCCGCCGGATAAACCGGCGGGCGCTTTTCTACTATATCATGTATACGGTCATCTCTCGCGCTTGGCACCCTCGAAGAGAACGCCCACGGCCTCGGGGCCGGTATTGGAGCAGACGGCGCTGCCCAGATGGAAGATATCCTTGGGCGGATAGCCGATGGACTTTTCCAGTGCGGCGGCATACTCCTCTTCATATTTGTGATTGGTGACGCCGATGTAATACGGCGTACCGGGCACCATGCGGGTCTTGCAGTGATTGACCATCGCGGTGAGCACCTGCTTGTCGCCGCGAACCTTCTTGACGACCTGGCTCACACCGTCGATGAGCGTGAAAATCGGGCGGATGCCCAGCAAATCGCCTGCGATCGCCGCAGCCGCGCTGACGCGGCCGGAGCGGCGGATGACCTTGAGCGTATACGCGGTGAGCACGAGCTCCACGCGGGCAAAGCGGTCGTTGAGATAGGCGACCACGCTGTCCAGCGATTCGCCGGCGGCGAGCTTCTCGCTCGCAGCACAAAGCTCGATGCCGTAGGTCACCGAATAAGAATGGCTATCCACGATCTCGATGCGCATGGCGCTCTCCGGGTGCTCCTCGTGGAACTGAGCTTTTGCGGCATGCGCATTGCTGTTCGTCGAGGAGCCGGTGCCGTTGATGGAGACGTAGAGCACCTCCTGCACGCCCTCTCGCGCATACTCCTCAAACTTGTCGAGGAATTCATACTGCGTGATCTGTGAGGTCGTGGGCATGCCGTCCGTCTTGCGAAGCATTTCACTGAACTGCTCAGGCGTAAAATCCACGCGCTCGGTATAGCCCTCGCCATCGAGAGCAAGCTTGAAGCAGAGTATATCAATATGATGCTGATCCGCCATATCCTGCGGAAGATCGCAGGCAGAATCGGTCAATACGACGTATTTTCTCATCGAATCATCATCCTCCATAAACTAGAATACGATGATTCTATCATACAATATTCATTTTCCAATTACAAGGGTATTGTGAAACATTTTTGCAACAAACCTTAAGCCGGTCAAATGCAGCGTGCACATCTTCATCCCCTGATAACGCAAAAAACCGTCCCGGAAACCGGGACGGTCTTGTTTTTGCAACCGAAAATCAGGCCTTGCCAGCGCAGCCAAGGACGTTGATCAGCTTGTGACGGACCATTTCCTTGATGTTGGCACGAGCCGGCTTGAGGTACTCGCGCGGATCGAACTTGTCCGGATGCTCCGCAAAGAACTTACGGATGGTGCCGGTCATCGCCAGACGCAGGTCGGAGTCGATGTTGATCTTGCAGACGGCGAGCTGGGCCGCATGACGCAGCTGCTCCTCCGGCACGCCAATGGCGCCCGGCATCGCACCGCCGTAGGCGTTGACCATCTCGACATACTGCTGCGGAACGGAAGAGGAACCGTGCAGAACGATCGGGAAGTTCGGCAGCTTCTCAACGATCTCCTCGAGGATGTCAAAGCGCAGCTGCGGGTTGGTGCCCGGCTTGAACTTGTAAGCGCCGTGAGAGGTGCCGATGGCGATGGCCAGGGAGTCACAGCCGGTCTTGGCGACGAACTCCTCAACCTCTTCCGGACGGGTGTAGTGCGCATGATCAGCGGAGACGTTCACTTCGTCCTCAACGCCGGCCAGAGCGCCCAGCTCAGCCTCGACGACGACGCCGTGATCGTGAGCGTACTCGACGACCTTGCGGGTGATCTCGATGTTCTCGGCAAACGGCTTGGAGGAAGCGTCGATCATAACGGAGGTGAAGCCGCCGTCGATGCAGGACTTGCAGGTCTCGAAGCTGTCGCCGTGATCCAGATGCAGCGCGATCGGGATCTCCGGGCACTCGATGGCAGCAGCCTCAACCAGCTTCACCAGATAG
>SVGO01000009.1 GCA_015056305.1 Clostridiales bacterium
ACAAGGCTTCTCAAAGCCAAAACGGTGCTGACCGGGTACTGTACTTTTTGGAGCCCTTTTTATGCAGTTTCTAATTGACAAACACATTGTTTGATTAAGTATTACCGAGTTTGGGGGAAAATGTGAATAATAGATATAGTATATCAAAGGAAAAGACAAGCTTTCTAAGGATGAGATGCGTCTGCGGGCGCATGAGGCAGCCAAGCTTGTTCAGATTGATGAGCTGATGGACCGCAAGCCCAGCGAGCTCTCCGGAGGACAGCAGCAGCGTGTCGCGATTGCCCGTGCTCTGGTGAAGATGCCGCGCGTCCTGCTGCTGGATGAGCCGCTGTCCAATCTGGACGCCAGACTCAGACTGCAGACGAGAGAGGAAATCCGCCGCATTCAGCGCGAGACGAAGATCACTACGCTCTTTGTCACGCATGATCAGGAAGAAGCCATGAGCATTTCTGATCTGATTATCGTCATGAAATCCGGCGTCATTCAGCAGATCGGCAAACCGCAGGAGGTCTATGATTGTCCGGCCAACCTCTTTGTCGCACAATTCCTTGGAACGCCGCCGATCAATGTATTTTCCGGCAGAATTGAGAATGAGCAGCTTTTTATCGGCAATGATGCTATATTGAATGCCATAGGAATCCCCGATCAGAAAGTGTGGATCGGCATCCGTCCGGAGGGCTTTATCCTCGATTCCAATGGTCCGCTGTCCTGCCATCTCTCCGGCGTGGAGGTTATGGGCCGGGATATCAGTATCGTATCGACTCATCCGGACTGCGAGAATGCCGCAATCCGGTCCATCATTGATGCTCAAAGCTGCGTAGACGAGGATGCTGAGATTGTGCGCTTGAGCGTAAAGCCGGGCAAGGTTCACGTCTTCAATCAGGAAACCGAAGAGAGAATTCTCTTTACTTGCAATTGATTCAGCAGGAGAGATTTATGGAAAAACAGGATCTGAAAGGGTGGCTGTATCTTCTGCCCGCAATACTCTTTCTGGGGTTTTTCATGGTGTATCCTCTGATTGATGTATTGATCTATTCGTTTGAGGAAGGATATAATTCCGCATCGCAGACCTATTATGGCGTTGGCACGTATAATTATTCGTATGTTTTGCGCGATCCGTACTTTCTGCAGGCCTTAAAAAACACGTTCATCCTTGTCGCGGTGACCGTTCCGCTCTCAACAGGCTTTGCTCTGCTGATTTCCGTTGCGCTCAGCTCTATTAAGGCGCTTCGCAATCTGTTCCAGACCATATATTTTCTGCCGTATGTCACCAATACGCTCGCTGTCGGTCTGGTGTTCATGATTCTCTTCAAAAAGACGCCGTATACGGACGGTCTGGCCAATCTGATCATCAGCTGGTTTGGAGGGGAAAGCATCGACTTCATTGACGGTCCATATTGGGCAAAGATGCTTGTGTTGTGCCTGTACACGATTTGGGTTGTCATGCCGTTCAAGATTCTGATTCTGACCAGTGCGCTGGCGTCTGTGAGCGAAGTATACTACAACGCCGCAAAGGTTGATGGAACCTCCCGTGTGCGCACATTTGCCAGGATCACGCTGCCGATGATCTCTCCGACGCTGTTTTATCTGATTGTGACGGGCTTTATCGGCGCATTCAAAGCCTACAGCGATGCGGTAGCGCTCTTTGGCACCGACCTCAATGCTTCGGAAATGAATACCATCGTGGGATATGTTTACGACATGCTTTATGGAACCGGCGGCGGATATCCCTCGTATGCATCGGCTGCAGCGATCATTCTGTTTGCTATTGTTTTGACCATTACATGTATCAACCTGATCGTCAGCAAAAAGCACGTTCACTACTCGTGAGGATACAGCCATGACAAAAGAAGTTGATTTTGACCAGATTGAAAAGAGAGACAGAGCCTTTGAACGAATCCGAAGCGCAGTTGTCTATGCATTTCTGATTCTTTGGGCGCTGATGGTTCTCTTTCCTTTTTACTGGATGCTGCTCACATCCGTAAAAAGCTACGGCGCATACAATTCAGAGTATATTCCCAAGCTTTTTACGCTGTCTCCGACGTTTGAAAACTATCTGGAGGCGTTTACAGCCGTTCCTCTCGCGGATTATTTCGTCAACACGCTGATCTTTACCGTCCTTACGACGGCACTTATGATGATTGTGACCGTATTGGCGGCATTTGCATTCGCAAGATTGAATTTCAGGGGGAAGAATGTCGCGTTTGTCATCTTCCTTTCTCTGATGATGATTCCCAACGAACTGGTCATCATCACCAATTATGTCACCATCACCAATCTCGATCTTCGAAACACATTCTCCGGTCTGATTCTGCCGTCGGTGACGTCCGTCTTCTATATTTACCTGCTGAAGGAGAACTTTGAGCAGGTGCCGGATGATCTGTACTATGCTGCCAAGGTCGACGGAACATCGGATCTTAAATATCTGTTCAAGGTGATGATTCCTATCTGTAAACCCACCATCGTCACCATTGCGATCCTGAAAGTGATTGAGTGCTGGAATTCGTACGTATGGCCGCGTTTGGTCACCGACGATGCTCAATACTTCCTGGTTTCCAATGGCATTCAGGCGATTAGAGAGAGCGGATTCGGCCGCGAAAACATTCCTGCAATGATGGCCGCCGTCGTCTCAATTTCTGTGCCGCTGATCGTCCTGTTCTTGATTTTCCGTCAGAAGATCATGGCCGGCGTGGCAAGGGGAGGTACGAAGGGATGAGCAGGAAGCACACAAAACCTCTTTTGCTTGCCGCCTGGCTGCTCATCTGTCTGAGCATTTTAACCGGCTGTCATGGATCAAAAGGATTGGTCGCATTTGAGGTGCCGAAGGAATTCGATACATCAAGAGAACACGAAATCACGTTCTGGGCAAAGAACGACACCAACCTGACGCAGGTCGCAATCTATGAAGATGCTATTGAGAGATTTCAGTCGCTGTATCCCAACGTGAAGGTTAATCTTCGCCTGTATACGGACTACGGCAGAATCTATAACGACGTCATCACCAATATTTCGACCAACACGACGCCGAACGTCTGTATCACTTATCCGGATCACATTGCCACCTATCTGACAGGCGCAAACAGCGTCGTTGCATTGGATCAGCTTTTTTCGGATCCCAGTTATGGCCTTGGCGGCAGCCGGGTGCAGTTTGATTCTCCGCGACAGGATGAAATCATTCCCCAGTTCCTTGGTGAATGCCGGCTGAACGATCATTATTATGCGCTGCCATATATGCGCTCTACCGAGGCCTGCTACATTAACAGGACGTTCCTTGAAGCGCTCGGTTATACTTTGCCGGATACGCTCACCTGGGATTTTATCTGGGAGGTTTCTCAAGCGGCTACCGCCAAGGATGAAGAGGGGAATTATCTGATCAACGGACAGAAGGTCATGATTCCGTTCATCTATAAATCCACGGATAATATGATGATTCAGCTGCTTCGCCAACATAACGCCGGATATTCCAACGATCAGGGCGATATCCTGATTTTTAATGACACCACGCGAGACATTCTTAAAACGGTTGCCGCGCATGCGGAAACCGGCGCATTCTCCACATTCAAGATTTCAAGCTATCCGGCTAACTTCCTCAATGCCGGTCAGTGCATTTTCGCTATCGATTCTACAGCAGGCGCCACCTGGATGGGACCGGATGCGCCGCTGATCGATATCAGTGAAGATAAGCTGGTCGATTTTGAGGTTGAGATCATGGCGATTCCGCAGGTTGATCCTTCTGCGCCGCAGATGATCTCTCAGGGGCCCTCAGTCTGCGTATTCAATAAGGAAGATCCGCAGGTTGTTCTGGCGTCCTGGCTGTTTGCGCAATATCTGCTGACCAACGACGTCCAGATTTCTTACGCATGCACAGAGGGCTATGTCCCTGTAACGTCGAAGGCGCAAAACAGCGCTGCTTACCAGGAATATCTTTCCCGCTGCGGCGAAGATAACGACGAGCATTACAGCATCAAAATCCGTGCTTCTCAGCTTTTGATGGACAATACCGAGCATACTTTTGTTACGCCGGTGTATAATGGCTCGGCTTCTCTGCGTAATGCGGCGGGGCAGATGATCGAGGACGTCACCAAGTCTGTCCGCAGAAAAAAGACGGTTGACGACGCCTTTATCGACAAGCTTTATGCAGACATGACTTCTCTCTACCGACTGGATCAGCTCGAAATCGAGCGGAGGGAAGGAGCTGTCAGCGCGGATCTGGGGCCGCTTCCCGCTGCTTCAGCTGCGCTGCTGGGCACACTCTGCATGGTATGGATTCTGATCATCGTGTATATCCTCAGAGAGGCCAGACGGAAGAAAAAGTCTTCTTCCCGTTAATTATCCGTTGATTTATCGCAGATTTGATGTATAATAATTTTATGCTTTATGCAATAGAAACACAGGAGGAATCAAGTATGAAGAAGTTTGTTGCCGCTCTGATGGCCCTGACCATGATCCTTATCGGCTGTGCCGCGCTTGCTGAGGGCGTGATGACGCATGCTGACTATGTCGCTGCTGCGATCGACTCCGAGGTCGTGGTTGAGACCTACGTGCAGAATAAGCAGTCCTGGTGGGATAACAAGGGTACCTTCTATTGCCAGTCTGAGGACGGCGCGTATTTCCTGTACGAGATGGCCTGCTCTGAGGAAGACTATGCCAAGCTGGTTCCGGGCACCAAGATCCGCGTCACCGGCTACAAGGCCGAATGGGCCGGCGAGGTCGAGATCGTCGATGCTGCTTACGAGATTCTGGAAGGCAGCTACATCGCCGAGGCCAAGGACGTGACCGCGCTGCTGGGCACTGATGAGCTGATTGCGCATCAGAATGAGTTTGTCGCTTTCAAGGGCATGACTATCGAGGCGATCGAATATAAGAATGGTCAGCCGGGCGATGACATCTATGTGACCGTTTCCAACAATGGCCAGAGCTACAGCTTCTGCGTTGAGGTCTATCTGACCGGCACCGATACCGACGTGTACAAGGCGGTTGGCGAACTGAAGGCCGGCGACGTCGTGGATATCGAAGGTTACCTGTACTGGTATGAAGGCGTGAACACGCATATCACCAGTGTGAAGGCTGCTGCCTGATTCTCTTGTCAAGCGTGAAAACGCGAAATTTGCTCTCTGGTCCGCCTCCTCTTTAGGAGGCGGACTTCTTTGTATCCGAAGACTAAATGAAATCCTTATTACGGATTTGTTAAATCAATAAACTTCTATTTCACTTTGGCAAAACGGCGTTGTAAATCCATTTGTTTTCATGTATAATGATTAAGTCGGAGTTTTTTGATTTTATGCCTCTTGTTTGTGCAGTCACGAACGTTGCGGGATTGGTTCGCTGGGAGATTAAATGAAGTATCTGTCTTTATTGACCTGGGTTGGGCAGTTTGGTTTTTCCTGTTTATTTCCCACCTGTTTGTTTTTGATGTTGGGCGTCTATCTCCAGAATCGTTTCGATCTTGGCGTATGGGTCGTGATTGTGCTGGGAATTATAGGATTTCTAACCAGCATCAGCACTGCGCGCGCGTGCTTGAGGTCTATTCGCAAAGAGATTGATCGGATCTGCGGAGATTGATAATTGCTCAAAGAATACGAAAACTATGAAGCTTCAAATGTGAAGCATGAGGACTTATACTATGAAATTACAGGCTGCTTCCGCACAGGAAGTCAAACGTATCGCCAGCGGTACGGCTGTGGGCGGCATTGCGCTTATCGCGGCGATGTTTGCGCTCAGCAGGATGGGGATTGGCGCATTTGATTATCGAGTATTCACAGGCACGATTGGCGGATGCATCGTTGCTGTGGTCAATTTCACGCTGATGTGCATGACGATTCAGCGCGCGGTGAGCATTGGCGAGCAAAAAGAGATGAAGTCGTTCATTCAGGGAAGCTATAATGGACGTTTGCTCCTGCAGGCGGGTTGGATTGTTGCAGCCTATCTGATGCCGTGGTTCAATGTATTTGCTGCTGCGATTCCACTGCTGTTTCCCAATTTGATGATCTTCTATCTGCAGGCAAGAGGCAAGCTGGTAACACCCAGCGAGCGCAAGAATCCGCCGCCCGAGGAGATAGAGGATCCTGAAGATCACAATGGCACCTTTGAAGTGTAAATTTGAAACATAAACAATAGTATGTGTTCATCAATACGACGAGGAGAGCAACACTATGGAAGTATCCATCAACGGCGCAAGAATTCTCCATACCTTTGAAAATGTTCCGCTGCTGGGCAGTGTGCAGATCACGCAGACTCTGGCGGTCAGCTGGTTGGTCATGGCCATTATTACGGGGCTGTGCATCTGGTTGGGATCGGGGCTCAAGGTAACGAATATCTCCCGTAAGCAGGCTGTAGCGGAGATGGGATATAACGCAATCGTGAAATTCGTGCGCGGTAATATGGGTACGGAGTTTGACCGCTATATCCCGCTGGTGTGCACGATCTTCGTCACCAGCATCATTTCCAACCTGATCAGCCTGCTGGGTATCTGGAGCCCGACGGCCGACCTGATGACGGAGCTGGCGTGGGGTCTTGTGGTGTTTGTTCTGATTACGTATCACAAGATCAAGGCGTCGGGACTTATGGGATATCTGCGCGGTTTCCTTGATCCGATTTTCGTCCTGCTGCCGATTAACATCATGTCCGAGTGCTTCACGCCGGTCTCTATGGCTTGCCGTCACTTCGGTAACATCCTGTCCGGTACGGTTATCAGCACGCTGATTTATGCAGCGCTGACGGCAGCGAACAATGCGCTCTTTGGCGCGCTGGGTTCCAGCCTTGTGGTTGCGCTCATTGTGATGGTGCTCGGTCTTGTCCCGGCCATACTCGGTTACAAGCAGAAGAAAAAGCGTCTGCTGATTCCGGGTGCGATTGTTGCTGTCCTTGGCGTGCTGGCTGTCTTCACGAATCTTGGCGTAAACTATCCTTGGCTGACCGTCGGCATCCCGGCCATTCCGAGCCTGTACTTCGACTGGTTCGGCGGCTGCATTCAGGCGTTCATCTTCTGTACGCTGACCACTCTCTTTATCAAACAGGCTGCAGGCGACTAAGCCAACGCTGCCATTTGAATAACTACTCTGTAATTCATTTTTTAGGAGGAAAAGTTTTATGGATTTCACTGTTCTGGCGAAGGGTATTGCTCTGGCTGGCTGCGCCATCGGCGCTGGCCTTGCTCTGATCGCGGGTGTCGGCCCTGGTATCGGCGAAGGTAACTGCGCGGCGCGTGCTTGTGAAGTCATCGGCCGCAATCCGGAGAGCAAGAGCGACGTTACCAGCTCCATGATTCTGGGCATTGCTCTGTCCGAGACCACCGGTATCTACGGCTTTGTTACTGGTCTTCTGCTGATCTTCGTTGCCCCCGGCATGTTCATGAACTTCCTGGGTTAATCACAGGCAGATTCGTAGCGACAAAATTTGCCGGAAGGAGGCAGCACAATGGATCTTTACCAGTCCCTTGTGACGGTAAACCCTGTAACACTGATCGCACAGATCTGCAACTTGTTCTTGCAGATCTTCCTCGTGAAGGTATTCTTCCTGGACAAGATCAAGGCAATTCTCGACGCGCGACGCGAAGCTGCAGACAAGGAGATTACCGACGCTAAGACGGCGAAGGAAGAGGCCATGGTCATCAAAGCTACTTACGAGCAGAACATGCTTGAAAGCAAGGCCAAGGCGGAACAGATCTTGCAGAACGCCCAGCAGACTGCTGTGCAGCGCGGTGAGCAGATCATCAGCGACGCGCAGAAGACTGCCGTTGCCATGAAGCAGAAGGCAGAAGCAGAGATTGCGCGGGAAAAGAAGCGCGCGCTCAACGATGCCAAGAATGAGATTTCTGAAATTGCGATGGCCATCGCGGGTAAGGTTGTCGGTCGTGAACTGACCGCTGACGATCATGCCAAGATGGTCGACAGTTTCATCGATGAATTGGGTGGCGAAGTATGACACAGGCCGCAAGCGTTTACGGCGAGGCCCTGTATGCGCTCGCCAAGGATGAAAACAAGAGCGACATGATGCTGGAGCAGCTCAAGACGCTGGACGAAAGCTTTGCAGCGGAGCCGGATTTTCTCCGGCTTCTGAGTGCACCCAATCTGTCGAAGATTGAGCGCAAGGAGATCCTGGATACTTGCTTTAAGGGCAAGGCAGATCCGTATCTGCTCAATTTTCTCAAGATTCTGATGGAAAAGGGTTATATCCGCCAGTTCAGCAGTTGCGCACGGGTATTCCGCGAGCATTATAATGAGGATCATGGGATTATGCCTGTATCTGCTGTGACGGCAGTGCCCATGACGGATAGCCAGAAGGAAAAGCTGACAGCTAAACTCGCGGGAATCACCGGAAAGCAGATTGAATTGACCAATACTATTGATCCGGCGTGCATCGGCGGCGTTCGCCTCGATTACGACGGCAAGCGCGTCGATGATACAATCATCCATCGCCTCGACGCGGTGAGCAGCATGCTCAAAAACACCATACTCTGATGGGAGAAAGCAGGAGCGGTATGGAATTAAGACCCGAAGAGATCACAAAGATCATTCGCGAACAAATTAAAAACTACGAGTGTAAGCTCGAAACCAGCGAGACGGGCACGATCATCCTCGTCGGCGACGGTATTGCCCGCGCCAGCGGCCTGGATAATTGCATGGCCAATGAGCTGGTTGAGTTTGAAAACGGCGAGTTCGGCATGGCTCAGAATCTGGAGGAAAATTCCGTTTCTATTGTCATTCTGGGCAGCGATGCGGGCCTGCATGAGGGCAGCGCCGTCAAGCGTACGGGCCGCGTCGTATCTGTTCCGGTTGGCGAAGAGATGATTGGCCGTGTTGTCAACGCATTGGGCCAGCCGGTTGACGGCAAGGGCGCGGTCTACACCACGCAAACCCGTCCGATCGAAAGTCCCGCGCCGGGCATCATCGAGCGTAAGAGCGTCAATGTGCCGCTGCAGACCGGTATCAAGGCTATCGACAGCATGATCCCGATCGGCCGCGGCCAGCGCGAGCTCATTATTGGCGATCGTCAGACCGGTAAGACGACGATCGCCATCGACACCATCATCAATCAGAAGGGTAAGGACGTTGTCTGTATCTACGTTGCCATCGGCCAGAAGAACTCTACCGTTGCGCAGCTGGTGGAGCAGCTGTCTCAGGCTGGCGCGATGGATTATACCATCATCGTCAGCGCCACCGCTTCCGAACTGGCCCCGATGCAGTACATTGCACCGTATACCGGCTGTGCCATGGGTGAGTATTTCATGGCGCAGGGCAAGGATGTTCTGGTCGTCTATGACGACCTGTCCAAGCACGCGGTTGCGTATCGTGCGCTGTCCCTGCTGATTCGTCGTCCGCCGGGCCGCGAGGCGTATCCTGGTGACGTCTTCTATCTGCACAGCCGTCTGCTGGAGCGCGCTGCACGCATTGCGCCTGAGTACGGCGGCGGCAGCCTGACCGCTCTGCCGATCATCGAGACGCAGGCTGGTGACGTTTCCGCGTATATCCCGACGAACGTCATCTCCATCACCGACGGCCAGATCTTCCTGGAGAGCGAACTCTTCCACTCTGGCGTCATGCCTGCTGTCAATCCGGGTATTTCCGTTTCCCGAGTCGGCGGCAACGCACAGATCAAGGCGATGAAGAAGGTCGCGGGCAGCCTGAAGTTGATCTATTCCCAGTATCGTGAGCTGCAGAGCTTTGCTCAGTTCGGCAGCGATCTGGACGCTGACACCAAGGCGCGCCTGTCTCAGGGCGAACGCGTTGTGGAAGTGCTCAAGCAGGGCCGCAGCACGCCGATCGACGTCGAAAAGCAGGTCTGCATCATCTATGCCGTTACTCACGACTATCTGGCCGAGGTTCCGGTTGAGAAGGTTGCGCTGTATGAAGAGGGTCTGTATGCATATCTGGACACTCAGCATGCGGATATCCTGGAGACCATCCGCACGACCGGCAAATTTGAAAAGGACACTGAAGAGAAGCTCACTGCCGCGCTTAAGCAGTACACGCAGGATTTTCTCGCCCAGTAATTGAAAGGAGGGGGTAAGTGATGGCTGGCGCATCCATGAAGGATATCAAGCTGCGCATCAAAAGCGTAGAAAGCACCATGCAGATCACCAAAGCGATGGAACTCGTCGCCTCCTCCAAGCTCAGAAAGGCCAAGGAACGGCAGGAGCGTTCCCGTCCGTACTTTACAGAGATGCGCAATACGCTTGCAAGCATCGAGTCCAGTACGCGCGATTTTTCCTCGCCGTATCAGAAGCAGCGTGAGCTCAAAAAGCGTTGTCTGATCATGATCGCGGGTGACCGCGGTCTGGCTGGCGGCTATAACAGCAACATCATTAAGGCTGTAACAGAGAAGATGCAGGGTGGTATTCCGACATGCATCCTGCCCATCGGTAAGCGTGCTGTCGATTTCTGTACCAGAAAGGGTATTGAGATCGTAACGAGCGAGTTTGCCGAGGCTGGCAGCATTTCGATTGCGGACTGCTTTGCTATCAGCAATCTGGTGACGCAGGGCTATCTGAGCGGACAGTTTGACGAGGTATCCATCATCTATACGCAGTTTGTCTCCATGCTCACGCAGACCCCTAAGGCAGAAAGCCTGCTTCCGCTCAAGGCGGAGAACGGCCAGAAGCGCGAGGATCTGCGTACGCTGGTTCTCTATGAGCCGAGCCCTGAAGAAGTGTATGACGCGATTGTCCCGGGCTATATCGCTGGCATGATCTACGGCGCCATGTGCGAATCTGTAGCCAGTGAGCAGGGCGCGCGCCGTACCGCGATGGACGCGGCAAGCAAGAACGCAGCGGAGATGATCGAGGATCTGAGCCTGCGCTATAACCGTGCCCGTCAGGGTGCGATCACGCAGGAGATCACCGAGATCGTCGCAGGCGCGGAGCACTGATGTGCTTATTGAATCTGAGTAAGGAGCAACGATATGGCTAAAGGAAGCATCGGTACCGTGGCCCAGGTTATCGGCCCGGTACTGGATATCAAGTTTGCAAACGGCGAGCTTCCGCAGCTGCTCAACGCCATTGAGGTGGGTAGCGGCGAAAAGAAGCTGGTCGTCGAAGTCGCTCAGCACGTGGGCGACGACGTCGTTCGCTGCATTGCCATGAGCAGCACGGACGGCCTCACCCGCGGCGCGAAGGCCGTGGATACCGGCTCCTCCATTACCGTTCCGGTTGGTGAAAAGACGCTCGGCCGCATCTTCAATCTTCTGGGCGATCCGGTCGATAATCAGCCGGCTCCGGAAGATGTCGAGCGCTGGGCAATTCATCGCGAAGCGCCGGCATATGACGAGCAGGAAACTTCTGCCGAGATTCTGGAAACGGGCATTAAGGTCGTCGACCTGATTGCTCCGTATGCCAAGGGCGGTAAAATCGGTCTGTTCGGCGGCGCTGGCGTCGGCAAGACGGTTCTGATCATGGAGCTGATCAATAACGTTGCCAAGCAGCATGGCGGTCTGTCCGTTTTCACGGGCGTCGGCGAGCGTACCCGCGAGGGCAACGACCTTTACAACGAGATGAAGGAGTCCGGCGTTATCAATAAGACTGCGCTGGTCTACGGTCAGATGAACGAGCCGCCGGGAGCCCGTATGCGCGTTGCGCTGTCCGGTCTGACGATGGCGGAGTATTTCCGCGATCGTGAGGGTCAGGACGTTCTGCTGTTCATCGACAACATCTTCCGTTTCACGCAGGCTGGTTCTGAGGTTTCTGCACTGCTTGGCCGTATGCCGAGCGCCGTTGGCTATCAGCCGACGCTGGCGACCGAGATGGGCGCGCTGCAGGAGCGTATTACCTCTACCAAGCGCGGTTCCATCACGTCTGTTCAGGCGGTTTACGTCCCTGCGGACGACCTGACTGACCCGGCTCCGGCGACCACGTTCGCGCACCTGGATGCGACCACGGTTCTTTCCCGTAGCATTGCGTCTCTGGGTATCTACCCGGCCGTTGATCCGCTGGAATCCACCAGCCGAATCCTCGCTCCGGACGTCGTGGGTGACGAGCACTATCAGGTCGCGCGCGATGTGCAGCGTATTCTGCAGCGCTATAAAGAGCTTCAGGACATCATCGCGATCATGGGTATGGACGAACTGTCCGAAGAGGACAAGCTGACTGTTTCCCGTGCGCGTAAGATTCAGCGCTTCCTGTCCCAGCCGTTCAGCGTTGCTGAGCAGTTCACCGGCATGGAAGGCAAGTATGTGCCGATCAAGGAAACCATTCGCGGCTTCAGAGAGATCATCGAAGGCAAGCACGACGATCTGCCGGAGAGCGCGTTCCTGTTCGTCGGTACCATCGACGAGGCAGTGGCCAAGGCAAAGGGTGAGCTGAAATGAGCACTTTCCATCTGAAGATCAGCACGCCGGATGGCCTCAAGTTTGACGGCGAAGTCGAGCGTCTGCGTGTTCGGATGATCGATGGAGATGTCAGCCTCCTGGCGCACCATATGGACTACGTTTCCGCAGTTGGCGCGGGCGAAGCTGCGATCGTCACGGCAGATGGACAGACCCGTTATGCTGCCTGTATCGGCGGCATGCTGGCAATGATCCAAAATGAGGCAAACCTCATTGCTACGACATTTGAATGGGCGGATGATATTGATCTTGAGCGTGCCAAGCGCGCAAAAGAAGCAGCGGAGGCCCGTATTGCCGCAGCGAAGAACGATGACAAGGAGCTGTTGCTTGCTCAGGCGAAGCTTCAGCGCGCCCTTGTACGCATCGGCGTCAAGCATTAATTCAATATAAAAGCAGGTCACACGCAAGGGTGTGACCTGCTTTTAATCTGAATCCATTAAAATCTGGAGCGCTCTCTTTGCAATCGAAAAATCATATCCGCGCCGGGCAAGTGCTGCTATGATTTTCTGTCTGTCAGTAGGGGAAGAGATATCTTTGCCCCGTGCAGCTTTCTGCGCAGCTTTCAATGCGCCATCCAGAATCTGATCATCGTCGATGGCGATCAGTGCCTGATCAATCTTTGCCTGATCAACGCCCTTCTGACGAAGCTCCGTACGGATTCTGCGCGAACCTAACCCCCTGGATGCACGCGCAGCAGTCCATTGCGCAGCAAAGTCGGCATCATTGATGTATCCCGCTTCATGCAGCCGCGCCATCACTCTGGCAATCGTTGTTTCAGGATAAGCGTTTTTTCGAAGACAATCGACGATTTCCTTTTCCGTCCGGGCTCGCGCCGCTAACTGGGCAATCGCTTTTTCAAGTGCAAACGGATAGGAGCGCTCTGTAATAAAATGATCAAATGCCATCCGATCAAGGGGCATACCGCTTTTATATGGCCGTTCTCGAAGCATCGCACGAGGCATCACCAGCGTTTCCCCGCTGGAGAGAATAAGCGTGGCTCGACCATGAACACGTCTCACGCTTGAAATGATCGGCTGGTCTGTATGATTTATGTTCATCATCTGCGATTGGCCAACAGGCTATGCTTGAGCTCATAGAGCTTCGCCGACAGATCGACCTTGTAGCGATGCGGTCTGGTGAGTCGACGGTATTCATCCCAGAAGGATTCAAGTTCCTTCTTTGAATACGTCGCGATGTCCGAAAGCGCCGGGAGAGCATAGACCAGTTCGCCGTTTTCAAAGATCGGAACAAGGAGCTTTCTCGCGTCATATTCACACAATGTCATGCGCTTCCAGGTATTCTCCGGATCGAATATCTCGATAGGCTCACCGGAAGTGAAATCTTCTTCTTCCAGCGCGATCATATCGGCAAGCGCTTTGCCCGTATTCTTGTCATAGAATCGATAAAGTTGCTTGACACCGGGATTGGTGACTTTAGCCGGGTTTTCGGAGATTTTGATGCGCGGCACAAACCTGCCGTCGGATTCCTCGGCAGCAAGCTTATATACGCCGCCCAGAGCAGGGTTGTCCATGCTGGTGATCATCTTCGTGCCCACGCCCCAGATATCGATCGCAGCGCCCTGTGCCTTTAGATCCCAGATGATTTCTTCATCCAGATCGCCAGAAGCGCAGATTTTGGCGTTCGGGAATCCTGCGTCATCAAGCATACGGCGCGCCTGACGGCTCAGGAAGGCAAGGTCTCCACTGTCAAGGCGAATGCCCTTGGGTTCATAACCGCGCTCACGAAGCTCTTTGAAAACCGTAATGGCATTGGGCACGCCACTGCCCAGCGTATCATATGTATCTACCAACAGGAGACAGTTGGTGGGGAAGACGTCAGCATATGCACGGAACGCACTGAGTTCGTCCGGGAAGGACATCACCCAGCTGTGCGCATGCGTACCGCCAATCGGAATATTGAAGAGCTGTCCGGTCAGCACATTGCTCGTCGCCTGGCAGCCGCCGATTATGGCCGCGCGAGCACCGTAGATGCCAGCATCCGGTCCCTGCGCACGGCGCAGGCCAAACTCCAGCACCGTATCGCCTTTAGCAGCCTGAACAACACGCGCAGCCTTGGTTGCAATCAATGTCTGATGATTGATGATGTTCAGCAGCGCAGTCTCCAGAAGCTGAGCTTCCATGACCGGGGCAATCACGCGAAGAATCGGCTCATTCGGGAAGACGACCGTGCCCTCCGGAACAGCGAGAATCTGGCCGGTGAAGCGAAAACTCGCCAGGTATTCCAGAAATGCTTCGTCAAAAATCGAAAGGCTGCGAAGATAATCAATATCTTCCTTTGTAAAGGTCAGATTCTTCACATATTCGACAGCCTGCTCCAGGCCTGCCGCAACGGCATAAGCCATGATGTCGCCGCGCTTGCGATAAAACAGATCGAAGCAGGCACGGTTATTCTGCATGCCATGATGAAGATAACCATTCATCATCGTCAGCTGATACAGGTCTGTCATCATTGTCAGATTACGCATGAACATCGCTCACTTTCCTGGTTGCAGGGCAGAAAGGGTAACAAAGCAGCCAGCCGCAAAGAATAAGTTGGATCATCGCAGCACATTGTCGCAGGGAAACATAGTACGTATTATCCGCATTGGATCGTCCAATGCCAGCGATCAGCAATCCGGCAAGGAAGACGGCATTGAGAATCAGCGGCGCTGCGGTTTTCGCATCAAAACTGCCGCTGTCTAGCGTCCACAATACAATGATAGCAGCGCTGCAAAGAATCAGCGCGCCCATACTCAACTGAGAAAAAATGAAAAGCGTACTGTATGCGCCGCGCTCAAATTCACCCAAGAATGTCGTGACCAGACACAATACCGCGCAAAACAGCGGCAGAACCGTAACCAGACTGATACGATCGCGAATCCGCAGGAAGAAATAAATCACAACACCAAGCGCCGCGAGGGCAGAGAGCACCTGAGAGATGCGCACAAACTCGCTGATAAACGTCAGGCTGTCATAGCGAAGACCCTCGATCACCGTGCGTCCAGCACAGTAGAGCAGCAAATACCAACAGAAGACATCGCCCCGACGTCGCATAGTGTGCCGGATAAGCAGCAGCAGGGCAAACACAAGCAAATCCCAGCAAAACTCGTAGAAGAACGTCGCCATATGCCAATACCAAACGTCGCCTACGGGGATTTCAACTGCAAACGGGAAGAATTGAAGGTATTCTTCGCCAATCCGCAAACCGTATGCTTCCATGTTGATGTAATTGCCCCAGCGACCGATTGCCTGACCGAGAGCAAGCGCAGGTACGACAATGTCCAGCAAAGTCAGCACTGATACGTCGTGTCTGCGCGCAGCAAGATGCGCCGCGATCAAACCACCAATCACGCCGCCATAGATGGCCAATCCGCCTTCTCGGATATTGAAGATAGAAAACAGATCTTCGCTGTACATATTGAAGCGGAAAACCACGTAGTAGATTCGCGCGCAAACAATCGCCAACGGAATCGCATAGAGAAGAAAATCAATCATCGTATCCTGAGGAATGCGATGACGTCTGGCTTCATATGAACAGAATGCAAAACCAATCAGAATGGCCGCAACAATCAGGATGGCATACCAGCTGATGCCAAGGAATGCAATGCGGTCGATTATAGGTCTGCTGAGCATAAATTCCTCCAATTTGCCGGATCAATCCGGGAAAATCTCTCATAATGCTTTATCATGGTTAGTATAGCGCGCAGGTATCCGTGTGTCAAGCAACGGAGAATTTCTGCGTGGAAATTGCAATCAAAACATATGAAAGGAATGTTTAACAAGGTCTTGCCGCATGCAATTCTAAATGATATAATGAATAAAAGTGATCACGCGGCGAGCGACTGCCGCGCGAAGGAGGAAATGGCATGTCTAGAGTTCATGTGATGGACCACCCGCTGATTCAGCACAAGGTGTCCCTGATGAGAGATAAGGAGACCGGCACCAAGGAATTCCGCGAACTGCTCAACGAGATCTCTATGCTGATGGCCTATGAGGTCACTCGCGATCTGCCGCTGCGCACCATCGAAATCGAAACCCCGATCTGCCGCGCTCAGACAAAAGTGATCGCAGGCAAGAAGCTGGCGATCGTTCCGATTCTGCGCGCCGGCCTCGGCATGGTAGACGGTATCATGAGCCTGGTTCCGGCTGCGAAGGTTGGCCATATCGGCCTGTATCGCGATCCGAATACCCTTGAGCCTGTCGAGTATTACTGCAAGCTTCCGGAGGATTGCGAGGAGAGAGAGATCCTGCTTGTCGATCCGATGCTCGCTACGGGCGGCTCCGCGTCCGCTGCGATCCGCTTCCTGAAGCGTCGCGGCTGCAAGCACATCAAGCTCGTCTGCCTGATCGCCGCTCCCGAAGGAACCGGCCGTATCCAGGCAGATCATCCGGACGTTGATGTCTATGTTGCCGCTATGGACGAAAAGCTCAATGACCACGGCTACATCATCCCGGGTCTGGGCGACGCCGGCGACCGCCTCTTTGGCACCAAGTAAGCTGCTCATTGACGCGCCTTCGGGCGCGTTTTTTTGTTTATTTGCTTCTCGGGTTACTATGCTTTTTCAAACAGATATGGTATAATACATGAGTACCAATGTGCAAAGTCAATCATTTACAATAGGAGCTTTCCCATGAAAGATAGAATTGCAGTATTGATTCCCTGCTACAATGAAAGTAAGACCATTGAAAAGGTTGTTACGGATTTTCGCCGCGTTCTGCCTGATGCCGCGATCTACGTTTACGACAACAACTCCTCGGACGCCACTGCAGAAATCGCAGCCCGCGCCGGCGCGATCGTGCGTCGTGAGCGCATGCAGGGTAAGGGCAACGTTATTCGCCGCATGTTCCGCGAAATCGATGCGGATTGCTATGTGATGGCTGACGGAGACGACACCTATCCAGCCGAAAACGCTCCTGAACTTGTGCGTCTCGTGCTTGAGGAGCAGGCGGACATGGTCGTCGGGGACCGCCTTTCCAGCACGTATTTCACCGAAAACAAACGTCCGTTCCATAACCTTGGCAACAGTCTGGTCCGAGCGAGCATTAATCTGCTCTTCAGAAGTGAGATTAAAGACATCATGACCGGATATCGTGCGTTCAGCTATGCCTTCGTCAAGACGTACCCCGTGCTTTCCAAGGGCTTTGAGATCGAAACAGACATGAGCATTCACGCAATCACGCGCAATATGCTCGTACGCAATGTGGTCATCGATTATCGTGACAGGCCGGATGGCAGCGTTTCTAAGCTGAACACCTATTCCGATGGTGCAAAAGTGCTTCTGACGATTGCGCGCTTGTTCAAGAATTATAAGCCGTTTGCTTTCTTTGGCATTATTTCGCTTGTCCTTGCGTTGCTTTCTATGGGCTTTATGATTCCGGTTCTGGCCGAATTCTTCTCTACCGGACTTGTTCCGCGCTTCCCGACGCTGATTGTCTGCGGCATTACCATGCTTGCAGCGCTGCTTCTATTCATCTCTGGCCTGATTCTTTCCACGCTGCTGGAGAAGGATAAGCGAGACTTTGAATTTCAGCTTCAGCAGGTCAGCAATCAGTACCGTAATCTCTGATTACAGCAGGGAATTTCTGATATAATTAATCATTCGTCAGATGAACAAAACACCGAGGGCAGATCTTGATCTGCCCTCAGATTTCGGAGATGCAGTTTGAGCACGATGAGTTCGCAGACGTTTTCTGCATGGGCCAAAGAGCTTGGTTTTGCTGAAATTGGATTCTGTTTGCCGAAAGCATTTAGTTCTTCACGGCGTATCGTTGAATCCCAGGAGCCTCTTCGTGAACGAAAGCAACTCCGCTTTTGTCCACAGGAGGACTATCCTCAAATAAAAAGCATCGCCGTATTGCTTTGGCCGTATGATCCTTCTGTCTTCGACAGCGGAGAGCACGTTTTTGTTGACAGCTACTATGCTGCTTCCAACGCTGCATATCACGCAGCGAGCACGCTTGAGCAGAGAGTGCTCGCTTCCGGCAGCTTTGCAAAGGCAAATGTGTCATATCCGGCAAAGGAGGCTGCTATCCGCGCCGGGATGGGTGTGATTGGTAAAAATTCTCTTCTGATCACGCCGTCACACGGCTCCCGCGTTGTGATCATTCTTATAGCGACCGATATTGAGGATTATCCTTCTGCGCGTGATTCATACGATACGGGAACAGTTTCTTGCCTTGACTGCGGTCGATGCGCAAAAGCCTGTCCTGTCGGAGCGATTGACAGCGGGGGAATACGTCATCCTGAAAAATGCCTTCGAAATTACATGATGGAAGGCGTTGCTGTTCCGGAAGCCCTGCGTGAAAAGATGGGGATGCGTCTCATTGGCTGTGATCTTTGCCAGCGTGCATGTCCTATGCAGCCAACGCCTGTCAAGCGTGTTTCCGGCAATGTGTATGCGCTCAGCGATTTCATGAAGGAGAGTCCTGCTGACTTTTCGGCATCCGTATCAAGGCTTTGCGAGGAAATTGGACGCAATGCTGCGCGTCCTCAGCGTATTCGTGCTCAGGCGGCGATACTTGCCGGAAACAGTAAAAATCCGGCTTATCTGCCGGTTCTTCGTGTCTGGTCTGAGATGCCGTTTGACGCGGTGCAGCAGCATGCCCGCTGGGCTATCCGACAGATTGAATTGGCAGACATGAATACTTGACCGCACTGCATAAACAGAGTAAAATGTATAGGCCATTGTGTATAAGGGAGGAACTGTTTTGCTGAAAGAGAAAATCGACAGCCTGCTTGATCGCGTACAGAAGCCTGCACGATATATGGGCGGCGAAATGAATGCTGCCTTAAAGGATCCAAAGAGCGTGGCTATTCGATATGCGTTTGCTTTTCCGGATGTTTATGAAGTGGGCATGTCCCATTTGGGCTCCCGCATCCTTTACGATATCATCAATAAGCATGAAGACGCGCTTTGCGAGCGTGTGTTTATGCCCTGGGTGGATATGGCGGATCTGATGCGCAAGGAGAATGTTCCGCTCTTTACCCTGGAAACCCGTTCTCCGGTTCGCGGATTTGATATGCTGGGCATCACGCTGCAGTATGAGATGAGCTATACCAATATTCTGGAGATTCTCGATCTTTCCGGCATTCCGCTGCACAGCGAAGATCGCACTTGGGATGACCCGATCGTCATTGCCGGCGGCCCCTGTGCATTCAACCCGGAACCGCTTCATCATTTTATCGACGCATTCTCGATCGGCGATGGCGAGATCAGTACGCTGGAAACCATTGAAGTGCTCAAACAGTGCAAGGCAGAAGGCGTTTCCCGTCAGGAGTGTCTCAGAAGGCTTTCCAGGCTCCGCGGCGTGTATGTTCCCAGTCTGTATGAGGCGACGTATCACGAGGACGGCACGCTGAAAACCTTCGAGCCGATCGAAGAGGGCGTCCCGCGCACCGTGGTCAAAAACATGATTGCCGATCTGGATACCGCCGAGTATCCGGAAAGCGTCATCGTTCCGTTCATGGAGATCGTTCATGATCGCATCAATATTGAGGTCCTGCGTGGCTGTACGCGTGGCTGCCGCTTCTGTCAAGCCGGTATGATCTATCGTCCTGTGCGTGAGCGCAGCATGCAGCGCATCCTGGAGCTTGCCGGCAAACTGGTTGACGGCACCGGCTACGAGGAGATAACGCTGTCTTCTCTGTCAACCGGCGATTATTCCTGTCTGCCGCAGCTCGCACATGAACTGATGGAACGCTTTGCGGAGAAGCGTGTTTCGCTCTCTCTGCCGAGCCTTCGCCTGGACAGCGATTTGAAAAAAACGCTGGAGGAGACGCAGAAGGTTCGCAAATCCAGCCTGACCTATGCCATGGAGGCAGGCACGCAGCGCCTTCGTGACGTCATCAACAAGGGCATCACCGAAGAAAACCTGACTTCTTCCGTTTCCGATGCTTTCGCGAGCGGCTGGAGCAGCGTGAAGCTGTATTTTATGTTTGGTCTGCCGACGGAGACCTATGAAGACCTCGACGGCATCGCGGATCTGGCCAACAAGGTGGTTCGCAAGTATTTTGAGACGCCAAAGCATATCCGTGCCAAGGGCCTGCGCGTAAACTGCAGCGCGTCCTGTTTTGTTCCCAAGGCATTCACGCCGTTCCAGTGGGAAGCGCAGGATACGATCGAGCAGTTTGAAGAGAAGCAGAAGCATCTGTGCCGCATCATGCATATCAAGGGCGTCGAGTTCAACTGGCATGAGCCGCAGGTTTCTTTCCTTGAAGCGGTGTTTGCCCGCGGCGACAGAAAGACTGCCGACGCTCTGGAAGCCGCATGGAAGCTGGGCTGCCGCTTTGATGGCTGGACCGATCAGTTTAAGTTTGATAAGTGGATGGAAGCCTTTGAGCAGACCGGTGTGGATCCCAAGTTCTATGCCAACCGCCGCCGCGAAAAGGACGAGCTCCTTCCGTGGTCGTTTATCGATGCTGGCGTCACACAGAGTTTCCTGTGGCGCGAACGTGAACGCGCGGTTTCGGGACAGCCGACGCCGGATTGCCGCAAGGGCTGCCAGGGCTGCGGTCTCAAGCGATTTGAAGGGGCGTGTGAAGGTCGATGAGAATGCTGCTGCAGTTTAAGAAGGGCGATATCGTCCGTCATCTGGGACTCCTGGATCTCCAGCGCACCATGCAGCGCGCGCTGCGCAGAAGCGGTCTCCCGGTTGCGTATTCCAAAGGCTTCAATCCGCATATTGTGATGTCTTTTGCTTCGGCGCTTTCTTCCGGTATTCCGGGTGATGCCGAGCTGCTGGATGTCTCTCTCTGCGGCGAAGTTACCGAAGAGCAATGCCTTTCCGCCATGAATCGTGTGCTTCCTCCGGCGCTTTGCGCTTCCCGCGTGCGTCTGGTAGATGATCACTTCCCCAAGGTCAGCGCGTCTCTGCGTACCGCACAGTATCGGATCACGCTGAAAGGCGGGGAAACCAAGCGGATTGCCGAGCGTCTCTCCGCTTTCCTTGCCGAAGAGGAAATCATGGCGCTGCGCAAAACAAAGAAGAACGAAACCATGGTAAACATCCGTCCGATGATCCATGAGTTGACCGCTGAGTACGATTCCCAGACAGATACGGCCATCATGATCGCTCGTGTTTCCTTTATCGAGCAGGCGACACTCAAGCCTGATCTTCTTCTTGATGCGCTCTGTGCGTATGCGGGCGTGCAGCTGCCCAAATATGAGATTCGCAGAACTCACCTGCTTGGCGAAGTTAATGGACAGAGTATTCCGCTGATCGATATGTAATATGACCAGAGAATTGATTGTAGATGATTCCTGCGGGTATATTCGAGCCGCAGTGATCGAAGATGGTGTGCTCTGCGAAATCCATATCGAAAAGCAGACAGATGATGAGCAGACTGAAAGTCTGTTTCTGGGAAAGATCCAGACCATCAAGCCGTCTCTTCATGCCGCATTCGTCGATATCGGAAGCGAGCTCAACGCGTTTTTACCTTTGCGGGAAGATATGAATCTTCGCTGCGGCGATTTTATTATCGTTCAGGGACAGGCGAAGCAGGCAACCGAGACCAAGGGATTACGCATCACCGATCGCATGAATCTTGCAGGAAAATGGCTGGTACTTCTTCCAAATGGAAGCGGCGTGCATATTTCCAAGAAAGTCAAGAATCCTGCGCTGCGCAAAGTGCTCAGCATCCTGGGTGAAAGCATCTGTCCGCCTGACTGTGGTCTGATTATCCGCACTGCCGGCGAAGACGTTACAGAAGAATCACTTGTTCAGGAAGCAGCATACCTGCACGCGCTCTGGCTGGATATCCAGAAAAAGGCACTGGGAATGAGCAAGCCCGGCCTGCTGCATGGACGCATTCCACTGCACCTGCGCCTTACCCGCGATATCTGCGATTTGTCGAAGATCGTCATCAACAACAAATCCGATTATGACCAGCTCTGTGCTGCGCAGATGAGTCTGACGATTCCTCAGTGTACACAGATTGTGCATCATTCTGAGAATCACTCGTTGATCTTTGACGCATACAACATCGAAACTTCAATCGATAAAGCGCTCAGGAAGCGCGTCTGGCTGCCTTGCGGCGGCTATCTGGTGATCGACTACTGCGAAGCGATGACGGTGATCGACGTCAATTCCGGTAAGATGGTCCTTGGGTGCGATCTGGAAGAAACCGCTCTGGCTGTGAATCTGGAAGCTGCTGCAGAAATTGCAAGACAGCTTCGCCTTCGCGATATTGGCGGCATCATCGTGATCGACTTTATCGACATGCGCAGCGAGGAACATCGACGCCAACTCATTCAGAAGATGAAGAATGAAACTGCCCGCGATCGTGCGCAGGTCAGCGTCGAGGGTATCACGCGACTTGGTCTGATGGAAGTTTCGCGCAAACGCAAAAACGCTCAACTCCATAAAACGCTGCGTTGCTCCTGCAGTTATTGCAGCGGGATGGGAGAGGTTCTCGCCGGCGACGAAGTAGCCCGCCGTATGCTGCGTCAGATTCGCAGAATGTCCATCAGCGGACAGAGGGGACCATTTCTTGCTCGCTGCAGCGCCTCGGCCGCACATGCATTGTCTAACATGACTGCGCCGGAGGATTTGCAGGTTTATATCTGCGTTTCCGGCGGTCGTCATGCAGAGAAATATGATATTGAACAATTCGGCACAGGTATGCCGCTTCCCAGCGGCGCCGTTGCGCTTAAGAAAAGGACTGAGATATGAAAAGACTGGAAGCTATTGAACTGCCGGCAGAGGAAATCGCACACCAGAAAGCGCTGATGCGCGAATTTGCTTCGCTCGAGCAGCGTCCGCGCACATACTGCGTGGTCACATATGGATGTCAGATGAACGCGCACGACAGCGAAAAGCTCGAAGGCATGCTCGCAGAAATGGGCATGCAGCCGGCTGAAAGCCGAGAGACTGCTGACTTTGTCATCTTTAATACCTGTTGCGTGCGCGATAATGCGCAGCGCCGCGCACTGGGCAATGTCGTCTGGCTCAAAGAACTCAAGAAAACCCGCCCGGAGCTGATGGTCGCCGTCTGTGGCTGTATGATGCAGCAGAAGGGGATGGGCGAGCAGATTCTCAGGCAGTATCCGTTTGTCGATCTGGCTTTCGGTACGCATAACCTGTATCGTTTTGCCCAGCTGATGCTGCAGGCTGTCAAGAGCCACCGTCGTGTCGTCGAAGTCATCCAGGAGGATGAGGGGAGCATTCCAGAGGATCTTCCTGTCAGGCGTTCCAGCCCATATCATGCGTATATCACGATCATGTACGGCTGCAACAACTTCTGTTCCTACTGCATCGTGCCATATGTGCGCGGCAGGGAGCGCTCCCGTGCTTCCGCCCGCATCATCGAAGAAGCGCGTCAACTGAAAGCCGACGGTGTCAAGGAGATTATGCTCCTTGGCCAGAATGTCAATTCCTACGGTCTTGATGTGGAGGGTGAGCTGAGCTTTGCGCAGCTTCTTGCAAAGCTCGACGAAATCGGTATTGAGCGCATCCGCTTCATGACGTCCCATCCCAAGGATATTTCCGATGAGTTGATTGACGTGATCGCCAATTCAAAGCACATCTGTCATGCGCTTCATCTACCTGTGCAGCATGGCAGCACCCGCGTACTGGAATCCATGAACCGCCGCTACAGCCGGGAAAAGTATCTTTCCCGCGTCGAAGCTATCCGTGCAAGGATTCCGGATATGAGTCTGACAACCGATCTGATTGTCGGATATCCTGGAGAAACCGAGGAAGAATTTGAGGAAACCTGTTCGCTGGTCAACGAGGTGAGATACGATAGCGCCTTCACATTCATCTATTCTCCGCGAATCGGTACTCGTGCGGCCGATATGCCGGATCAGATTCCGGAAAATGAGTCGTCCCGAAGGATCCAGAAGCTCATTGCCATTCAGAAGGAAAACACCCGCAGGAATTATGCCGCCTATATCGGACAGGTTCACAGCGTTCTGGTCGATGAGGCGTCCAAGCGGGATGAACATCAGATGGCGGGCAAGAATGAATACAATATTACCGTCAATTTCCCCGGCGATCAGAGCCTGATTGGTCAGATCGTCAGGGTGAAGATCACTTCCGCCGGCGAAAGCACGCTGCGCGGCGAGCTGATTGATTAATACGCTTTTCTTAAACAATATTTGAAATAACAGGAGGATATTCACATGAGCAAGGTTACTGACTGCGCCCGCGCGCTGGGCGAGGCAATCATCGAGTCCGAGGAGTACAAGAACATGCAGGTCACCGAAAGTGCTGCGATGGGTGATCCGGCTGTTGCCGAGGCCATGGCCCGTTATATGGAGCTCAAGAACAAGCTTGGCGACGTCATGTCCAGCCCGGACGCGGATGTCGAGACCATCTCCAGCCTTGGCCGCGAAATGGACGAAATCCAACAGACCCTTTCTGCGATGCCGGCCGTCGATGCAATGACCAGCGCTCGTCAGCAGTTCTCTGAGCTGATGAATCAGGTCAATCGCGTGCTCGAATACATCATCACCGGTGAACTGCCGCAGCAGGGCGGCTGCTCGGGCAACTGCAGCGGCTGTTCCGGCTGCCACTAAACCTCAAAGTTCCATCGAATTCTCTGCTCACGGAGGCTGAAACATGGCGAAGATGACCCCTATGATGCGTCAGTATCTGGACACGAAGGACAAGTATCCGGGGATGATCCTCTTCTTCCGGCTTGGCGACTTCTATGAAATGTTCTTTGAAGATGCCAAGCTCGTTTCCCGGGAGCTGGAACTTACGCTGACGGGGAAAAGCTGCGGTATGGAGGAACGCGCACCAATGTGCGGCGTGCCTTTTCACAGCGCAGAAACATATATCAATCGTCTGATTGAGAAAGGCTACAAGGTTGCGATCTGCGAGCAGATGGAAGATCCTGCGACGACGAAGGGCCTTGTCAGGCGAGACGTCGTTCGTGTGGTAACGCCCGGAACCGTCATCGAGCAATCCATGCTTGAAGACAGACGCAACAGCTATCTGCTGTCCGTCTGTCTCGACGGAAACCGTGCAGGACTGGCCTTTATCGACGTTTCTACCGGTGAGTTCAGCGTCTATGAGATCGATAAAGCTGCGCTTCGCCTTCAGGATGAATTGGCGCGCATCGTCCCGAAAGAGATCATCGCCAACGCCGAGCTTCCCGAGGGCGCGACTCAGCTGCCGTTCAGTATCGAAAACAGCATAAGCTACCAGTATGTCAAAGCCAAAGGAGCGCTTCTGGAGCATTTCAAGGTTCAGTCTCTGGAGGCGCTCGGACTTGACGGCCTGAAGCTTGGCGTTCGTGCCGCCGGCGCGCTGATGAAATACCTGCAGGAAACGCAAAAGAACGCGCTTGAACACATCACAACCATTTCCCAATACTACGATAAGCGGTTCATGATGCTTGATCACACCGCGCGGCGAAATCTGGAGCTTACGGAAACCATGCGCTCCCGCCAGAAGCAAGGAACGCTTCTTGGCGTGCTGGACTATACCTGCACGGCCATGGGTGGGCGCATGCTGCGCAGCTTCATTGAGCAGCCTCTCGCGATCAAAGAAGAGATCGATCGTCGTCTGGATGCAATTTCCATGCTGCAGCGCAGTGATATGACGGTGGATCTGCTTCGTGAAGAGCTTGTGCATGTCTACGATATCGAGCGCCTTCTTAGCCGGATTTCTTATCGCAATATCAACGCCAAAGATTGCCTTGCATTGCGCGATTCGCTTTCGCATGTACCGGCGATCCACGAAGCTCTGAGAAGCCTGGATCCCGAGGGAATGCTGGGTGAGCTTCTTGAACAGCTCGCACCGCTTGAAGATATCGTCGATCTGCTTACGCAGGCCATTAATCCTGAGGCGCCCATGCTGATGAGCGACGGTCATTTTATCCGGGATGGTTATCGCCCGGAACTGGATAAGCTCCGCGAGGCATCAGCAAACGGCCGTCAATGGATTGCTGATCTGGAAGCCAAGGAGCGAGAACTGACAAAGATCAAGAACCTGAAGATCCAGTATAACCGAGTCTTCGGCTATTACATCGAAGTAACAAAATCGAACTACGATCAGGTGCCGTATCGCTACATGCGCAAGCAAACACTTGCCAACTGCGAGCGATATATGACGCCTGAGCTCCACGAGATCGAAGAGACTGTACTCGGTGCACAGGAGAAATCCATTCGCCTGGAGCAGGCGCTCTTTCTCGAGATTCGCGACTATCTCTCCGAACAGATTCCGCGGATTCAGAAGACGGCCGTTGGCCTCAAAACGCTGGACGCGCTGCTCTCGCTGGCCGTCGCCGCTGTTCGCAATCATTACGTGCGTCCCGAAATCACCACTGACGGCGTGCTCAGCATTGAAAACGGCCGCCATCCCGTTGTTGAAGCCGGGCTGCATGGCGACGATCTCTTTGTGCCCAACAGTACGCTGATGGATCAGGATGACAATCGCATGCTGATCATCACCGGCCCGAATATGGCCGGAAAAAGCACGTATATGCGTCAGGTTGCACTCATCACGCTGATGGCGCATATGGGCAGCTTTGTTCCCGCAGACAGCGCGACGATCGGCATCGTCGACCGTATCTTTACGCGTGTCGGCGCCTCAGACGATTTAGCCAGCGGTCAATCCACCTTCATGGTCGAAATGAACGAAATGGCCCATATTCTGCGAAGCGCGACGCCGAATTCCTTGATCGTTCTGGATGAGATCGGACGCGGAACGAGTACTTTTGACGGCCTGAGCATCGCTTGGTCGGTCGTGGAATACCTGGTCGATCCGAAGAGAATTGGCGCAAAAACGCTGTTTGCAACCCACTATCACGAACTAAGTGAGCTGGAAGGCCGACTTGCAGGCGTGGTCAACTATCGCATCAGCGTCAAGGAGCATGGGGAAGACGTCATCTTCCTGCGTAAGATCGAACGCGGTGGCGCTGATAAGAGCTTTGGTATCCATGTAGCGCATCTGGCTGGCATTCCCCGGCCCGTAATCATGCGCGCACATGAGATTCTCGCAAGGCTTGAAACCAACGATGTCAGCCAGCAGAGCATCGGTCAGAATATTCTGGATGACGACCGAAACAAGAAACCCAAGCAGGTGAATCTGTTCGAAGCGCCCGCAATGGACCTTGTTGAAGAGCTGCGTGCTCTGGATGTAATGTCCATGACGCCGATCGAGGCGCTCAATACGCTTTTCTCGCTGCGTGAAAAGGCGCGCCGCGCATAATGGAACCGCAAGGAAGCACTGAAGAAAGGAGAATCCACTGTGGAGGATAGGCCGATTATCCGTCTGACAGAAGAAGTCATCGGAAAAATCGCTGCAGGCGAAGTGGTCGAAAGCCCCGCATCCGCCATTAAGGAGCTGGTTGAAAACAGCCTAGACGCCGGCAGTACCTGTATTACCGTTGAAATCCGCGATGGAGGCATCTCCTACCTGCGCGTGACGGACAATGGAAATGGAATACCCAGCCGCGACGTCAGGCTTGCCTTTGAGCGTCATGCTACGAGCAAAATCCGCAAATCCGAAGATCTATTTGATCTTCACACGCTTGGTTTCCGCGGCGAAGCGCTCGCTTCCATTGCAGCTGTCAGCAAGCTTGTGCTGACAACTCGGCATACCGGTGAAGAAACCGGCACGCGCGCTGTTAACGAAGGCGGCGTATTCAAAAGCATCACCGAGGCTGCCAGCCCGCAGGGAACAACCATCGTTGCCCGTGATCTGTTTTTCAATACGCCTGTTCGCCTCAGATTCCTCAAAAAACCGGTCACAGAAGCGGGACGCGTTGCCGAGATCATTTCACGCATGATTCTGGCTCATCCGGATATCTCATTCAGGCTGATTCACAACGGAAAACAGGTATACAACAGTTCAGGAAACGGGGACCTTCGCAGCGCCGTCTTCTGCCTGTATGGGCGAGAAGTTGCGAATGCCTTGATATCTGTGCGCTCCGAAGGCGCTGTGGCGGTTTCTGGTCTGATTGGCGTAGGCCTGCAAGCGCGATCCAATCATGCAAGACAGACGTTTATTGTCAACGGGCGCACCATTCGCAGTCCGCTTCTTACGCAGGCGCTGGAAGATGGATGCCGCGAACGCGTCACCGTTGGACATTATCCGATATGCGTACTCAACATTCAGATGCCTGTAGGTATGGTCGATGTCAATGTGCATCCCAATAAGCTGGAGGTTCGCTTCAGCGATGAGAACCTGATCTATCAGAACGTAAAGGGTGCGATCGTTGACTGTTTCAGTGTTTCTCCGCTGGAGAGCGCACCTCGTATGACGCTTGTCAAGGAGCCTGAAGCGCCTGTTCCTTCAAGTGTAATTCGCGTCATCGATACAGAAACCAAAGAAGGTACCGAAGCGGCAAAGCAGGAAATCTTTGCTCAGAATACCGAGCCCGATACGGCAAAGCCCGAGGTCAAAGTCCATGTTATTGACGTTCCTGCGCCCAAATACAATGCTTCCTCTGATAAAATGCTTGATGAGACAGCCATTAAACGTCCATCCCCAACGCAGCAGGCAGCCTTTTCTTCCTTTGTTACGCAGTATTTCGGTGGTTCTGCTCAGCGGGAAAACGTATTGAGAGAATCTGTCATTCCCGGCAGCGTGAAGTCCGAAACCTCTGCGCCTATGCAGGAAGGTATCATGTTCGCCCCTGAAGCAAAGCCAGTTATCATGCCTGCTGTGCCTCAAGCGGCATCAGAAAAGAAAATCATGCCTGTTGAGCCTGTCCAGGAAACCCTTCTTGAGTCTGCTTCCAAGGAGAATCTCGGACCGGCGCTCGAAGGCTACAGCCTGGTGGGCGTTGCGTTTAATACCTATATCATTTTGCAAAATGATAAGCAGCTTCTTCTTATCGACCAGCACGCCGCCCACGAGCGCATTCTCTATGAAAGGCTTATGAGGGAAATCGATGCAGGCACTGGTTCCCAGATGCTGATGGTTGCCCAGGTTGTTCACGTTACGCCGCAGGATGCTGCAAAGATTGAAAACTATGCCGAGGAAATCAAATCGGCCGGCTTCGATATCGAACCCTTTGGTGATAATACCTATCAAATCCGCGCTGTTCCCAATGTATTAGGAATTCCGCAGAGCAGAAGCGCTTTTCTGGAGATGGTCGACCGCTTGGGCGAGCTGCGTGTGCTCTCCACGCATCAGAAACGAAGAGATGCTATTTTGCAAATGGCATGCAAGAAAGCAATCAAGGGCGGCGATAAGCTAACTATGGATGAAATCAAGCCGCTGCTTGCCGATATGCTTGCAAGCAATGCGCCGCCAACCTGTCCTCACGGAAGACCGCTCGTCATTACGCTCAGCAGAAACGAGATCGAAAAGCGCTTCAGGCGCATCAACAACTGAAGCTGGAGGAATCTGATTGAAACCGACGATTCTCGCGCTTGTCGGGCCGACCGGCTCAGGCAAAACGAAAACAGCCATTCAAATCAGCAAAGCGCTGAACGCCGAGATTGTATCGATGGATTCCATGCAGGTTTACCGTGATATGGATATCGGCACAGCAAAGCCAACAAAGGAAGAGCTCACAGCTGTGCCGCATCATATGATTGACGTTGCAGACCCGGATCAGATCTTTACCGTATCGATGTATCGTGACATGGCCATCCACGTCATTGACGATATTCTGGCCAGAGGAAAGCAACCTCTTCTGGTCGGAGGAACCGGTCTGTATCTTCAGGCAATCAGTTATGAAATGTCGCTTGGAGAGCAAGGGGTCGATTCCGAGCTTCGCAATGATCTGAATCTGATCGCCGCAAAACCCGGAGGACCCGAAGAACTTCATCATCGTCTCGAAATCGTCGATCCCGAATCAGCAAAAAAGCTCCATCCCAATGACGTACGCCGTGTCATTCGAGCGCTTGAAATATTCGAGACATCAGGAAAAACGAAGAGCGAGAGAGGAAATGAAACTCAAAACGAAGGGCCCTATCATGTCTTGGTCTATGGGCTTTCGCTTCCACGCGAACAGATGTATGCGCGTATCAATGCCCGAGTTGATCAAATGGTCGAAGAAGGGCTTATTCAAGAGGTTCAGTCTCTCCTTCGCCGTGGGATTACGCCAAAGCCGGAAGGCGGCGCCATGCAGGCTATCGGGTATAAGGAGATTGTCGGCGCCCTTCGTGGTGAAATGACAATGGAGCAGGCAATCGCGCTGATCAAACAGGGTTCTCGACGATATGCCAAGCGTCAATGGACATGGTTTAGGCATGATTGCAGAACCAAGTGGTTTGACTGGACAGAGTTTTCGGATGAAACGGCTTTAATCGATACGCTGATCAAGCAAATTCGCTACGACTTATCGTAATACTCATATAGACCGTCGGTTTGTTTTTGTTTGCAGGCCGTCGGTCTTTTCTTCGCGATCCAATCATGAGACAGGCCTGATAGGCAAGCATGCAAAGAACCTTCAATTGTATAATCAATCGCCATGTTTTTCATCGGTTTGACCAAATCTTCAATAATATGTGCAAAAGAAGAAAGAATATGGTATAATAAAACCAAATGAAGTAAAATCCGGGAGGATTGTTTTTGTGATCAAACTTGGACGGCCCCTGATTCTTGCGTCCGGTTCTCCGCGCAGAAAAGAGATTCTGGATACCATGGGTCTTTTATATACCGTCGATGTTTCTGATGCCGACGAATCGTTTTCCTCGGATCCAGAGAACATGGTCCTTGAGCTTTCCAGGCGAAAAGCGAAGGCTGTATCTGTCAAGCACGCCAACGCCCTGATTCTGGCTGCAGATACACTCGTCTTCGGGAAAGAGGTGCTCGGTAAACCGAATGACTGCGAGCATGCAAAGCGCATGCTGCGTGAGCTTTCTGATGCCTGGCACAGCGTATACACCGGTGTGACGCTGATTGATACGCATACCGGTCGGATATTGTCTCAGGCAGATATGACCCGTGTACATTTTACACATTTGAGTGATGAGGAAATCGAAGCCTATGTTGCCAGCGGGGAACCGCTTGACAAAGCAGGCGCCTATGGAATCCAGGGGATGGGCGGCATGTTCGTCGACAGAATCGAAGGCTCCTATTCTAATGTCGTCGGTCTTCCCATGGCGCTCGTGCGCAATATGCTTCTTGAATTGGGCACTGAATGATCAATAACTGTTTGCAGGAGTAAACCATCATGGCATTGTTTCAATTGGTCAAGCCGGATATCGCAGTGGATATCGGCACCAACAATACGCGCGTATATGTAAAGGACAAGGGTATCGTTGTCAACGAACCCTCCGTCGTTATTGTACGCGGAGACAATACAAAGAATATTATCGCCGTCGGTGACAGTGCAGAAGAAATGATCGGCCGTTCTTCCGGCAATATCCGTATCGTCCATCCGCTTCGCGACGGTGTGATTGTCGACTATGAGATGGCGCAGATCATGATCCACTATTTTGTGACCAAAGCGATTGGTACGCGCCATTTCGTGAACCCTCGCATGGTCGTCACCATGCCGGGTTCTGTCAGCAAGGTAGAGCGCCGCGCTGTCATCAACGCCATGGAGCGCATTGGCGCTCGTCAGATTTTTGTGGTGGAGCAGGCCTTCGCCGCTGCTTTGGGCACCGGTCTTCCGGTTTATGAGCCGCAAGGGAGTTTTGTTGTTGATATCGGCGGCGGCACCACGGAGGTAGCGCTTGTCTCCATGGGCGGCATCGTTTTGTCACACTCTATCCGCATCGCCGGCAACAAAATCGACGAAGCGATTTCCGGCTATCTTAAAAAGCAGCATGCCATCCTTGTCACAGATCGCGTTGCAGAGCAGCTCAAGTTTGATCTGGCTGACGTCCGTGCAGGCGAAAACATGGAACATGTTGCGGTTGTCCGCGGACGTGACATCGCAACCGGCATGCCATTGACGGTTGATGTCAATATGACCAAGGTCAGCGAAGCCATTCGCGAACCGCTCAAGGAGATTCTTGCTGCCATTAAATGGGTGCTTGGGCGTATTCCGCCGGAGTTTGCTGCTGACATTCTCCAGAACGGCATTTTCCTGACCGGCGGTTCCGCCGCACTACCGAATCTTGATTCGATGATCGCCTCGGAGTTTGGCGTTCCCGTATCTGTTGCCAGGGATGCGGGTGAATGCACGACACTCGGTGCGGGCTATATGGCAGATCATTTCGACATGCTTGGCGTAACCGGCAGAGGCGAAGGCTGATTATCAAAAGGAATGATTGATTCATGAAAAAGAAACACCCTTTCCTGTATGTGGTTCTTCGCAGAGCGCTCGTGCTTGTGCTGCTTTTGCTGATGATCCTTACCGCGTATCATCAGTCCAGCGGCCAGCTTATTTCTCCTGAGGGCATGTTTGCCAGTATCATCACGCCGCTTCAGGGCGTCGCTTCCAAGGCCGGACAGGTTATATCGGATTATCTGTATCGTGTAAAACTGCGCAGCAATATTGAATACGAGTATAATCAGCTCAAGGCGCAGAACGACGAACTCATCCTTCGCAGCATCCTTTATGAGGAACTGGAGGAGGAGAATGCTCAGCTTCGCGCACTTCTTGGCGAATATGAAGCGCGTGCTTCTATGAATCCTGTGCTCGCACGTGTCATCGCCAGCGAGTCCGGAAACTATTTTTCTACCTTTACGATTAATAAGGGCAGAAAAGACGGCATTGATGATCAGATGGCTGTCATTACTGCTCAGGGACTTGTGGGTTACGTATACGAGGTGTTTGATACTACCTCTAAGGTGATCACAGTCATTGACGATCAGGCCAGCCTTGCTGCGCTGATTGAAAGCAGTCGAGATCAAGGTGCTGTTAAGGGGACGCTGGGTAGCACCGGCGAACCGCTTTGCCGCATGTATTATCTCTCTGCCGATAGCGTTCCTCGTCCGGGCGACAGGGTCATCACATCCGGCGTTGGCGTTTCCTTCCCGAAGGGGCTGCTGATCGGCTATGTTCGTGAAAGCACGCGCGCTATCGAGGACAACAAACACTACATTGTCGTCGAACCTGCAGCTGACTTTGAACACATCGAAAATGTTCTCGTCCTGCGCTATTATGCAGAAGTCGAAGAAATGCCCGAGAATTACGACAACACCGAAATCATCATTGCGCCGGTCGCTACTGCAAGACCGCAGGCCGTCGTAGAGGAAGAGAAGCTTCTGGCATCCACGCCGGTTCCGCTGCCAGATGCTCCGGGTAGGGTCACTCCGATACCTGAACGCGAGGAAATCGACATTATCATCGACGAAGAAGCTATGGGCGAGCTTGCCGATCGTTATGTTGAAGTTACGCCGACGCCTTCTCCTGCGCGGATCATCATCGAAGACGATGATCTGGAAATGCTTGAAGAGGATTACTTCCCCGAGGATCTATAAGAAGAAATGAGGTGAACGGATATGTCAATGCTCCTCAAGCTCTGTGCGGTCTCCATCCTGGCTTGTCTTTGCCAGACCAACCTTACACAGTATATCCGTATCGCCGGCGTTGCTCCGGACATGCTTATCGTCTTTCTCGTTCTTCTGACGTCTTATACGGGTGCTTACGGCGGTTTTTGCACAGGCGCACTGACTGCGATGTTCTATGACGCAAGCGTGGGATATGTCCTGGCCATTAATCTGGTTGCTTACACATTT
The DNA here is from genome assembly GCA_015056305.1 of Clostridiales bacterium. GTDB lineage: Bacteria > Bacillota > Clostridia > Christensenellales > Aristaeellaceae > Ventricola. The sequence continues at coordinate 33,858 of SVGO01000009.1, forward strand.
ATCGGGTGGGCTGCGCCGATGCTGCGCAGCTTCCTCAATCGAAAGCTAAAGAAACTCAAACACAAAAGCGTATTGGTCATGATGCTCATCTGTCTTTTTCTGACGCTGATACGTGAGGTGCTCTACATTGGCTACCTGTTCCTGATCGGTTCTGAGCAGAGTCTGATTACCCTCGTACGCGCGCTGCTTTGCAGCGGCTACAGCGCGCTGATGATTCTGCCGACTTCCTTTCTGGTATCCAAAGTCATGCGCTTTCGTCTCGTGCCCAGAAAAAAGCACGCTGATCTGATCGAGAAATCTGATGATACAGTAATCTGACAAGAAGGACATCGGAGGTTTCGTATTCTGTGAAGACATATCTGAATCGATATCGCTTTGTAGCATTCGTCATTGCAGTGCTTTTCGGTATATTGGCTGCTCAGCTTGTAAATCTTCAAATCGTCGGATATGAAGAAAATCTGTCGTCTGCCGAAAGCAAGAAAACCAAGACAATTACCAGCCAGGGCAATCGCGGCACCATTATGGACGTCAATTCCATGACGCTGGCCTACGATAAGCAGATTTACAACGTTCAGTTTTACCGTGATCCCAATTTTGTTTCCACCGCCACAGATGAAAATGGCAACAAGCTGTCTTCGAATCAGGTGTATTCCAATTCTATCATTGACGTCATTGAAATTGTCGAACGCAATGGCGGCAAAATGGACACATCTTTCTCTCTGGAGCAGGATGAGATGACCGGCATGTGGGTCTTCTCTTGGAACAATAACGACTATACCGCATCGCAGCAGGCTGCGCGAGAGAATATGTGGCGCAGCAATTTTTACGTGCAGAATGTTGAGCAGCAGAAACTCTTTGAGTCTCTGTGCACGAAATACCGCCTTCCGGAACATTTGACGACGCAACAGAAGATTCAGGTGCTGGGCGTATGGGAAACCATGCAAAACAACGCCTTTTTGTCGCGCCCGATCACCATCGCATCCAATGTCAGCTGGGAGACAGTCATCGAAATTGAAGCAAAGGCGCTCACGCTGGAGGGTATTTCTGTCTCTGTCAGCAGCCAGCGAGTCTATCCCAATGGCACGATGGCCTGTCACGTCATCGGATATATCGGCAAGATCCAGAACTACGATACCTACTACGCTTCTTATAAGGACAAAGGGTATGCGCTTTCCGATCTGATCGGCCTGGATGGTGTTGAAAAGACCATGGAGGATTGGCTCACTGCCTGCACGACGCAGCGGGTGGGTAAGCGCATCGTCGAAATTGACCGCTATGGCGCCGTCAACAGAACGCTCAGCACGACCGAGGCGACCGATGGCAACAATATCAAGCTGACCATCGATTCCAATCTCCAGCGAATCGCAGAATCAGCCCTGGAAAACAATATCAACTACATCCGCGACGCCCAGGAAAAGCTTCTGCAAAGTGATTCCTGGCTGGATGAGAATAAAACTGAGCTGCAGGGAACAACGCGAGACTTTGATTCCAATCCCATCGAACTGGCCGAAAAAGGCGCTGTTGTGGTTGTGGATATGGAGGGCCGTGTTCTTTCTCTGGCCAGCTATCCGCCGTATGATCCGAACGCATTCATTGTCGGCGGCGAGGCTGCGGCCAATGTTCTGCTAGATCCACGCAATCCGCTGGTTAACTACGCAATCGGTTCCCGCGATACGCCTGGTTCCATCTTCAAGCTTGTTACAGCAACAGCCGGCCTGATGACCGGTCAGCTGACCATGACCGAAACCATCAGCGATCTGGGCAAATTTTCGCTTTATGACAAGAGCAATCCGCCGCAATGCTGGGTTAATCAAAAGCGTCTGGAACAACACGCCAACCAGACTGTCAAAGAGGGCATTACTCATTCCTGCAACTATTTCTTCTATACAGTCGGCTCCAGGCTCTACGAGAATACAGACGACCAGCTCTACAAGACAGCTGCTCTTTACGGCCTGACCACAAAGACAGGCATTGATTTGCCCGGCGAGCTGCAGGGCTATGTCGCCAGCCAAACTACGCTGTACGATAAGAATAAAGCCATCAGTGCCGCAGAGCAGTCTACTTGGCGTCCTTCCATTGTATTCAATCAGATCAAACGGCATCTGATTGACGTCGGTGAAGACTATAAGATGACTTTTGAAGAAGAAAAGCTGGATAAATGTGTCAAGCGCCTGATGGACATGGCGGTTGACACCAACCAGGGCGATTGGCTTCCGGAGATCCGTACCATTCTGATGGAAGAACTGGATATGCCGCGAGAAATGGTCTACTTGCAGATCGTTGCCGGTGATACCTACATCAAGCTCAACGAAATCAAGTGGGGCGGTTCGGAGGCGATCATGGCCGCCGTTGGTCAGTCGATCACATCCGTCACGCCGGTTGCGCTCGCGCGCTATGTTGCCGCTGTGGCCAATGGCGGCAAAGTGTATGATCTTCGTCTGGTTGATTCGATTATCTCGCCGGACGGCGAGGTCCTCAGTCAAAGTTCTCCCATTCTCGCATCGCAGATCGAAGGCGACTACGTCGATGAATATCTTGCATATATCCGTGAAGGCATGGGCGGCGTTGCTGAAGGCGACGGTACGGCAGAAAGATTCTTCAGTGACAGCCAGTATGCTGATGTTCAGCGCCTGATCGCCGCCAAAACGGGTACCGCTGAAAAAACAAAGATTGACTTGGAAAACAATGCATGGATGGTTGCTTTCGCACCGTACGATCCGGACGATCCTTCCATTGAACCAGAAATCGCAATCTGCGTTTATATTCCGCACGGTTACAGTGGTTCGTACTGCTCTTTGACGGTTCGTGATATCGTGGACTATCACCTTGAGCACAGACTTCTGGATACCGAGGACTTCATGGCGCCTACCAATTCGCTTGCATACTGATCAATCTCAGAGAGAAGGATACACATGGGTAAAATCTGGACCGTATGTTCCGGCAGCGGCGGCGTTGGCAAGACGACAATTGCCCTTTCCATTGCAGTCGGCGCAGCAAAAGCAGGAAAGAAGACGATTCTATTGGACGCTTCCGGCGCTTCGCGTTCCTGCGATCTGGTTCTCGGGCTGGAAAGCATCGTGACGCTTGACCTGATGAACGTCCTTGCAAAGCAGATCCACATGGAATCTGCGCTGTATCCTGTCATGCAGTATGAAAATCTTTATCTGGCCTGCTCGTCGCTTTACGATCGTACGCCTGTTTCGGAATTATCCCGAATTGTTCTGGCGCTGTATTCGCTCTGTGATATTCTCGTTATCGATATGCCCACCGGGCAAAGCTTTCTTGGGCGCGGCGTCATGCGAACAGGGGATGAACGGCTGCTGATTACGCGTCCTGACAATGCGTCCATCCGTGCGACAGAGCGCCTTCTGGCGCATTGTTCTGCGGATGACGCTATCTCCAGCCTGGTCATCAATCATGCAAGCCGCGAGCGAATCAAGCGGAAAACACAGTATACGCAGGATACCGTTCAGAATCTGCTTGATATGCCTGTTATGGCCTGCATCCCGGAAGATGCAAGCATTCCGGAAGGTGAAAGCCATGCGCGCGCTGCTATCGAGTGTGATGGACCCGCATGGACAGCACTTAGCAATCTATCCAAAGCACTGCTTGCCGGCGTGTAACCTTACAAGGAGTAGACATGCGCAATTCAGACAATACCCGGCTTTCCAAGCCACATTTTGACTGGCCGCTTTTGATTGCCAGTTACCTTCTGGCGTTGTATGGCGTATTGGCCATTACAATCTCTAATTTTAACCCGAATCTTGGCTCTGACCGTTCTATCCAGCAGCTGGTTATGGACGCGAACAACGGCCGTCTTCAGTTGATGTGGGTCGTGGTGAGCATGGTTGGCGTTGCAATGATCATGACCATCAAATACGATATTATCGGTCGTCTGTGGCCTGTTATCTATTTTGTCGATATTCTGCTTCTTGGTCTCGTTCTGACAACCTCTAAGATCAATGGCGTTGCAGGCTGGTTTCAGTTCCTGGATCGCACATTCCAGCCTTCAGAGCTGGCAAAACTGGCGCTGATCATCACGCTATCCAAAGCGTTGACGCGATATCCAGACCGGCCAATTCCGAATTTCCGCTATTTCCTATATATCTGCCTTCATTTCGGTATTCCGGCGTTGCTGATCATTGCTCAGCCCGATATTGGCACGGCGATGGTCTTCTGCGTTATCTTTGTCGCGCTGTTGTTCCTGTCTGGTTTTGAGCTTCGGTGGATGTTCCTGCTGGGCGGTTTGGCTATTGCCGCAATCACACCGGTCATCTTCTATCTGGCCTCCACCAATAATTTTCGCTGGCTTCGACTGGTCGCCTTTATCGATCCCGAGTCGGATCCAACAGGAAGCAGTTACCAGATCATCAATTCCAAGGTCACCATCGGCTCCGGCGGGCTGTATGGCAAGGGCGCGTGGTCAGAAGGCACGCTGACGCATCTGAACTACGTCCCGGAGAATCACACCGACTTTATTTTTTCTGTCGTCGGTGAAACGCTCGGTCTGGTCGGCTCTCTGATTCTTCTTGCGCTATATGCGTTCGTGATTTTCCGCATGCTTCTGCTGGCCTATCATACTAAGGATCGCTTTGGTCAGCTGATCATCATCGGCGTGATGGCCATGCTGTTGTTTCACGTCTTTGAGAATATCGGTATGTGCATCGGTGTGATGCCGATCACCGGCATACCGCTCCCGTTCATCAGCTACGGCGGTACAAATCTCTGTATCAACATGGCAGGTATTGGGCTTGTTCTCAATGTCACAGCCTATAAGAGTTCGATCGATCTTCACGAAAATCAACGATCATAATTCGTTCTTTGGCGCGCACTCCATGCATATTCTCGGACATAACGCGCCAAGGGGGAGTAACATCGTGAATAAAGATTCGTCAAAAGTCGTTCTAGCGCAAATGACGCCAAAAGAGCGCCCGGCATGGGTGCCTGAGCAAAAGCATACAAATATACGGCTGCTGAGAAACACTGCTTTCTTTGCAGCCGTTTCTATATGTCTCGGAATAGGGTGGGCAATCAGCCGACCCCAAAGCTCGCAAGCAGTCATGGCGCATCTGACTGCTGGATTTGAATACGATGATACATTGGGCAGACTGCAGTTTGTCAGCAATATGCTTCCAGAAAGTGCAATGGTCTTTCTGAATACCGAGTACGCCGTCCCTGAATTCTGTGTTCCAGCCGGCGCACAGATCTCCCATCCATGGACTCAGCAAGAACCATGGACTGAATATGCCTGTTTCGGTGATATTTCAGCGTGTCAGGATGGTGAAATCATGACCATCGTCAAAAATCATGCTGGAACACATACCATGAGAATTCTGCACGATAACGGCTACGAATCAATTTACAGCGGCCTGTCTGCCGTCCATTCCAAGGAGCACGATACGGTCTTCTCAGGTCAGACTATCGGCACTTCGACAGGAACGGCAGCTTTCGAACTGCGCAGAGACGGTGTATCTGTGCTACCTGTATTCTCTGAGATGTAGTCATGCGAATCCACATTCATCCATCGCTGTATATATACCTGTCCGGCGTCGCAGCGCTGTCCTCGCTGCAGGCATGTCTGGCAATGCTTCTTGCGCTGCTGATCCACGAGGTTAGTCACTTAGTGGTTTGCCGGTTGGTTGGTGAACGGATCGAACTGCTTGAGTTGACGCCTGTTGGCGGCGTCATAACACGCAAACGCGGAACAGCCGCGCATAAGGGGATAAGGGGGGTTTTCGTCCACGCAGCAGGTCCTTTAGGCAATTACGCCATGCTTCTATTATCCGGTATTGATGTCGTTCAGCAGTTCCTGGAGCCATCCTTGCTGCGCAACATCATCGTAACCAATGCTTCGATGCTGCTGCTCAACCTCATTCCCGCGCTTCCGCTGGACGGGGCGCAGATGATATTCAGCATTGGTTACTATTTTTTCCCCGTTGCTAGACTTGTCTTTGCACTGTCTGCGCTGGGCATCGTAACGGGAATAAGTGGATTTCTTCTTGCATTATACGGGATTGCCTTCGAAAGAATCCTCAACTGTTCACTGCTGATCATCAGCATTTACCTGATCGTCAGCGCAAAGCGCGCTTCCAATACACTTCTGACAGAAAACATACTGACCATTGTACAGGAACGAATGCACGATATGAGCAATATCCGCAGAATCGAGCATTACCGTGTATCCGCGGACACGCTTCTCTATGAGCTCATTCCATGTTTGAAGCACAATGCAAACGTTTGTTTTTCCTTTTTACGCGAAGGAAAAGCGAATGTACTTGAGGAAGAAGCTTTCTGCTGCGCGCTCCTAAAAACACCATCGCTAAGCATCTCGCATGCGTATGCAGATTGGACTGAAATGCAAAGAAAAAAGTAGTATATCCATGAAAAGAACCGCTTTACTTCTTGAAACATCGCATCCGGTGATATACAATAGTAAGGAATACTATCAGAATAGTGAGGATACAGTTTTGAGCGAATCACAGCATATACATCCGCTTGTTCAGATGGACATCAGCAACGAAGTTGTCCGTGCCTTTGACCGAATGGGCTTTCAGAATCTAACCGGCATTCAGCAAAAGTGCATTCCGCTGATGATGGACGGTCACGATATTATCGCAATTGCGCCTACGGGTACCGGCAAAACGCTGGGATTCGGTATTCCGATGCTTGAGTATATCAATCTGGATGATCCGAGCATTCAGGAAGTCGTTCTTGCTCCGACGCGTGAGCTGGCACAGCAAATTGGTGATGAGCTTACCGATCTGGCCCATTATATCAAGGGCCTCAAAATTGCCGTAATCTATGGCGGGCAGCCGTTTGGCAAACAAATCAATGCGCTTTCCCGTAAACCACAGCTTCTTGTCGCTACCCCCGGACGCCTGCTGGATCACATGCAGCGGGGCAATATCAAGCTATCCGGCGTGCATACTCTTGTGCTTGACGAAGCTGATGAGATGCTTAAAATGGGCTTCATTCAAGACGTGGAAAAGGTCATCGAAAGTGTTGATCCGAATCGTCAGTTGGTTATGTTCAGCGCAACGACTAATCAGGATGTGCTGACCGTCTCATGGAAGTATCAGCATGATCCCATCGAGATTGTCGTGCAGGCCGAGGCAGACAATAAACCCGACATTACGCAGTACGTCATCGAATCGGACCAGAAGCAGAAATACGACCATTTGCTGTATTTGCTCGACTCTGATCAGTATAAGCGTATGATGATCTTCTGCAATACAAAGGATATGACTGCAAGGCTCTGTGAGCGCCTGAAGAAGGCAGGTTACAGCGCAGAATGTCTGCATGGCGATGTTCGCCAATCTCAGCGAGATAGAGTCATGGCCGGTTTCCGAAAAGGCCAATTTGAGATCCTGGTGGCAACGGATGTTGCGGCACGCGGTATCGATGTAGATGACGTAGAAGCCGTATTCAACTATGATCTGCCGGATAAGCAGGAATACTATGTCCATCGCATTGGACGTACCGGTCGCGCCAAACGTGCCGGCGTCAGCTTCTCGTTTGTCAGTTTCCGTGACAGCATCCGCATGGATGAAATCCGCAAGTATACCCATGTAGAACCCATTGGACTTGCTTTTGATGGATTTGGAACGCTGTGCTATAAGGACAGCGGCGAAGCGTTCCTGGAGGATCTTTAATCAACCAAACCAGCCTGAATCCCTGAGAGTCTTCTTTGTTGAAGCGGGGGAGACAGGCTGGTTTTCTCTATTACAGTATCCTTTCATTCGGTGCTTCCAAAATGCATAAATTCAATGAAAAAGGATTGCGCATCGCTTTCTTTTATGATATTCTATGTTCAGGTACAAAGGTTCATTTGTATCGTATGACGAAAGCGAGGATATTAGCCATGAATGATATGGAAATGATGGAGAACGAGAACATTATTGTTCTTACCGATGAAGACGGTGTGGACGTTGAGTTTGAGTTCTGCGCTGCCATCGAATATGAAGGCAACGAGTATGTCGTGCTTCTTCCGACCGAAGACGATGACGGCGAAGTTGTCATCCTGCAGGTGATGGAAGACGAGAATGCTGACGAGGACGACGAGGCGACTTACGTCGGTGTTGATGACGATGATGTGCTGCAGGCTGTGTTCGATCTGTTCAAGGAGCAGGCTGGCGACGAGTTCGATTTCGAAGAGTAATCCTCTATACAACAAAAAGCGTTCAGAGCAACCGCTCCGAACGCTTTTGTTTACATTTTTCTAAACAGACTGGTCACTTTTCCCAAAATCGTCACATCTGATACAATGATCGGCTCCATAGAGTCATTTTCCGGCTGGAGACGAAAGTGTCCGTTCTCTTTAAAATAGCGCTTGACCGTCGCCTCATCGTCAACCAGCGCTACAACGATTTCACCATTGTTAGCGTGCTGCTGCCTGCGCACAACAATATAATCATCATGAAAAATACCGGCCTGAATCATGCTTTCTCCACGAACACGCAGCACAAAATGCTCGCCATCTCCAATAAATTCGATAGGAAGCGCCATCACATCCTCGACGCTCTCTTCGGCCAGAATGGGCTGACCAGCTGCTACACGACCAACAACAGGGATCTGACAAACGCTGTGCTCTATGGATTCATCACTGACAGGCGCTTTTGCCAGTCCCATAGCACGCGGTTTCATTGCATCACGATGAAGCAACCCCTTTTTTTCAAGCCTCATCAGATGTCCATGCACGGTGGACGTCGACTTCAAACCGACAGCTTCGCCAATTTCGCGAACAGACGGGGCATAACCACGAATCCGGATTTCCTCCTGAATATATGCCAGAATCCGTTCCTGCGTATCTCCTCTTGGCTTTTTTCCTGCCATATACTCACAGCCTTTCTAATGATGATTCATTATATCATAACACATTAGCAAAAATCAAGAAAAATCAAACATATGTTCGTATATTGTGCTTGAATCTGTGAACCTGACGTGCTATAATGTCCATAATCATCTGGAATAGGGGATATTGAATCATGAGCATCCAGCGCTGTGTCTTATATGATCGGGTATGCATAGAATGCGGCGAATGTAATCTGTGCGATCTTGATCCTTCAAAGGTCTGTGACAACTGTAAAAAATGTATCGGCCTTGGTGATAATACAGAGTATCGTGCGATTAAAATCGATGGTATCATTGATGCAAGTATGAATCCCCAGGATTATCTGGATATATAAAACACAGCCCGTTTCATTTGAATTGCTTAAAGGAAAATAGACAGTGAAATAGACACCCTCTTGTTGTAGAATTGAGAAAATCAAAACTACAGCAGGAGGGTGTTTCATATCCAGACAATACGCACATGTGCAGGGATTGCTTCAAAGTGTATTGGCACAGAATGCTTATACAGATGCAAGCCTGCTACAGGCGAACGGCTTCACTAGCTTGTTGCGAATACATACAATTCTACAATTACGAAGCGTATTGATATGAAGAACGGCCTTACTCCGTTTGAAATCTGGAATAAAGCTGCGTCATGCCGCGTAATTCTTCGACTTGGTTTGTATTTTGTATCTACTTCAGCTATAGCAGTCCAATCGCAGAACTGAACGTTCAATCGGCAGAGTCATCACGCAGAACCGTCTTTTGCGCTGCAATTCTGCGGTGGTCTTCCGCAATCGCTGCGTAATGCTTACGGGTTGTGTTGACATCTGAATGCCCGAGAACATCCGCAACCAGATAAATATCTCCGGTTTCCCGGTAAAGATTGGTGCCAAACGTACTCCGGAGTTTATGCGGACTGATCTTCTTTTTGAGCGGCGCCGCAATCGAAGCATACTTTTTGACCATGTTTTCGACTGCACGCTGCGTAATTCTCCGTCGCTGAATAGACAGGAAAAACGCGTTCTCATGACCTGGCAGCGCCTCAATTTTACGACGCTCCTCCAAATAAGAAACTAGCGCCCCTGAAACCTCATCCGACAGATAAAGAATCACTTCTTTGCCGCCCTTTCTGGTAACGACAAATGCATTCTGCTCAAAATCAAAATCATCAATATTCAGCCCAACGCATTCGCTGATTCGGATTCCCGTGCCCAAAAATAACGAAAGCATTGCCAAATCACGTTTTTTAGTCACATTATGATATTTCTGATAGGTCTTCGGAAGCGCCTGACCATTTTCAGCAATGTCAAGGATCCGGGCTACTTCATCGATATCCAATCGGATGATCGCCCGTTCATGAAGCTTGGGAAGGGGAACAAGCGCTGCTGTATTCCCGTCAATCAATCCATCCGAAAACAGATACTTATAAAACGCACGCAAAGATGCATACTTGCGCTTAATACCGTATTCATGGTTGGTGATTTCTTTTGAAGCCACCTGACCGTCCACAAGCGACTCATTCTTTACATAGAGCGATAAATACCTGGCGTATCGTTCCAGATCCTGCTTGGTCACTTGACGAATATCCTGAGCAGTAAACTCGACAATCGGCTTGCCCGAAAACTTCGGCAGCTCATCGGAAAGATACTGAAAGAACAGTTTCAGATCATACGCATAACTCAACCGAGTAAGTGGACTCGTCTGCTGCTCAATAGCAATGAAATAATCCGAACAGATTCCCGGCAATTCGCGCAGGAGCTCCCGAAGCCGTCTTGTGCGGCTCAGATGCGCCTGATTATGATAATCGTTGGCCATTTTGCATACGCCTCTCTAGTAGACTTCGTAAAACCTGAGTTTTGCGAAGTCTTTAAAATGCTTCCCTATCGGATTACGAACGCTTTCTCGAACGATCATTTGCCTTTATGATTCCGAATCTGTCCAGTAGCCAGCTCATCACAGCGATTGTTCCATTGATTGTCTGCATGACCCTTCACTTTGACAATCGTCACATTGTGCGGCTGCATGACTGTCAACAGCCATTTCCAAAGATCTTGATTCTCAACAGGCTTTTTTGCAGCGTTTTTCCAGCCGTTGCGCTGCCAGCCGTCAATCCATTTTTGAGAAAACGCGTTCACCAGGTACGCAGAATCCGAATACAGCGTAACATTGCACGGCTGCTTAAGTGCAGTAAACCCCTGAACAGCGGCAAATAATTCCATGCGGTTATTCGTCGTATCCGGCATGTATCCAGATATTTCTTTAATATGCTCGCCAAACATCAAAACCGTACCCCAGCCGCCCGGACCCGGATTTCCCGAACAAGCGCCATCAGTATACATGATAATATCCTTCAAAAGCCTACCTCAATTCGTTTTATATCTCGAATTATTTATCCGTATTATCGTCCTGTTCACTTAGAAATCTTCAACGTTTTCTCGATCGTGGCGCCAAGCGCATCCATCACGGCAGCGCGCATGCCACCTTTTTCAAGTGCGTAAATGCCTTCAATCGTCGTGCCACCCGGAGAACATACCGCATCCTTGAGCTTGCCCGGATGCTCACCCGTCTCAAGAACCATTTTCGCAGCGCCGATCAACGTCTGCGCCGCCAGCTCATAGGCCATTACTCGCGGCACGCCATAGCGAACACCGCCATCAGCCAGCGCCTCGATGAACTGATACACAAACGCGGGACCGCAGCCGTTGATGCTCGTCGCCGCAACAAAAACATGATCTTCGACCTTCGCAACCTTTCCGGCCGCAGCAAACACAGCATACGTAAACTCAAATTCTTCTTCTCTGCAGCGGCACTTCTCGGAAATCAGGCTCATTCCCTCGCCTACAGCCAGCGGTGTATTGGGCATCACGCGCACAAAGCGAGCGCTCTTTGGGAGCGAACGATCAAGCTTATCATAATCCCAGCCAGCAACAATCGATATCACAAACTTGTCTTCAAGCGCTTCATAAATCTCCTCGACAACCTGCGCCGTATACACGGGCTTAATCGCCAGCAGGACGCATTCACACGCCTGCACGAGCGATTTATTGTCTGGCATCACACAAACGCCCTGAGCGGCAAATTTCGCGCAATGATCGAGAGTCTTATCTGTAATCGCAACCTGATCAGCCGCGAGAAAGCCCGACTTCAGTATTCCGTTCAGAATTGCGGAACCCATATTGCCCGCACCAATGAATCCAATCTTCATGCCAACATACCTCCTATCCTCTTTATCTGCTATTTTAAATGAATGCCTTAAAAACGTCAATACAAGAATCCCGCCGGCGTGTCGTGTATATTCCAGATTCTATACATCCTTGCCCTTCGTATGGGTGCCGCTTTATAAACCAAGATATCCATTCTAAAACCTTGACTTGACAATTCAAGGCAAACAAAAAACGTCTAACTTGGTATCCAAATTAGACGTTTCTTATGGTGCGGGAAACAGGACTTGAACCTGCATGAAATTGCTTTCACTAGAACCTGAATCTAGCGCGTCTGCCAATTCCGCCATTCCCGCAGAAGATGGTGGGCAGGGATGGATTCGAACCATCGAAGTC
>SVGO01000106.1 GCA_015056305.1 Clostridiales bacterium
GTGTGCTCTATCCAACTGAGCTATTGCGACATGGCTAAATTTATGATTAAGCCCGAAGAAACTCGAACTTGAATCCTATATGAAGTTTTTAGTAGGCGACCGTTGTAACGTAACCTTAGGAGGCGACCGCTCTATCCAGCTGAGCTACGGATGCGTATGAAAGATGAGGGCTATTACACCCTCATCGAAATGAAGGATGAATTCTCAGAGGCGGGCGAACCTGTTCCGCTTAGGAGGCGGACGCTCTATCCTGCTGAGCTATGGGTGCAGGGACTCTCCACGGCTTCGCCGCGCGTCAATACGGTATTATAGGCGAAACCGTGGAAAAAGTCAATTCAATCGGGGAAATTGATTCAAAACCTTACTTGCGCTTGTCGCCCATGGAGATGCCCATGGCGCGCGCGGCGCGGATCTCGTGGCCGTCGATCGGGACGAACTTGGTCTTGCCGGCGACGGTGGACAGCGGATTATGGGAAACGACGTTGTTCATCATGCCCACGGCCTGGCCGTACTGCTCGCCCGCGATGAGCTGCGCGGCATGCACGCCGAAGTTGGTGGAGAGCATGCGGTCGTAGGCGCTCGGGCTGCCGCCGCGCTGCATGTGGCCCGGAATGACGGCGCGCGCCTCGATCTCCGGCATCTTTTCCTGGATTTCCTTGGCCAGGCGGTTGGCGATGCCGCTGAAGCCCTGCTCGGCGCGCTTGGCGGCGCGCTCCTTTTTCTTCATCTTCGCTTCCTGGATGGTCATCGCGCCCTCGGCGACGGCGATGATGGAGAAGGTCTTGCCGTGCTTGGCACGATCGGCGAGCGCATTGCAGACCTCGTCCAGATCATACGGGATCTCCGGCAGGAGGATGATGTCCGCGCCGCCGGCAACGCCGGAATAGAGCGTCAGCCAGCCGGCCTTGTTGCCCATGATCTCGATGACCATGACGCGGCCGTGGCTGGCGGCGGTGGTATGAACGCGGTCGATGACGTCGGTGGCGATATCGACGGCGGAATGGAAGCCGAAGGTGACGTCCGTGCCCCAGATATCGTTGTCAATCGTCTTGGGCAGGCCGATGATGTTGAGGCCTTCTTCGGAGAGCAGGTTCGCCGTCTTGTGCGTGCCGTTGCCACCCAGGCAGACCAGACAGTCCAGCTTGGCTTTTTCATAGGTTTTCTTCATCGCCTTGACCTTGTCGACCTGGTCGTCGCCGATGACGCGCATCTCGGAGAAGGGGGTGCGGCGGGTGCCCAGGATGGTGCCGCCCAGGGTCAGGATGCCGGAGAAGTCGCTCTGCTTCATCTCGCGATAGTTGCCCTCGATCAATCCGGCATAGCCGTCCTGGATGCCGACGATCTCGGTATCAAACAGGGAGTAGCTCGCGCGCGCCACGCCGCGGATACAGGCGTTCAGACCGGGGCAGTCGCCGCCGGCGGTGAGGATGCCGATGCGTCTTTTCATGTGAATAGCCTCCTGATTCATATTTACCCGTCTCAAGGGTTTTTCGTAATTAGATTAACCATAGTTTACCACCAAAGCATGCGCCTTACAAGCAAAAAACGGGCATTTCCTTCGCGATTATGCGTCTTTGAGTCGTCGGATGATTTGGGCATCATGGACAAAATCACAGCGGTGCTTTTGCCTGAAACCTTGACGCGAAACAAGCGCGGTGTTATACTGTTGATACCATTCAATAGAAACATGGATACGACTGCCCATCCGCCTCCGGAAAACAGTCCGGCAGGGCGGGCTTCGGCGTGTCCATGCACGACAACGACATACATTTGGGAGGTTTTTCACATGGTTCAGCTCAACGCGAAGACGCTTCCTTCTATTTCTATGGCGCGCGGCGTCGCGCCCAAGACTGAGCGCGTGATCCAGTTCGGCGAGGGCGGCTTCCTGCGTGCGTTCTGCGACTGGATGATCGACAAGGCCAACGAGGCTGCCGGCATGGACGCGGGCGTGGTCATCGTGCAGCCCATCGAGCGCGGCATGATCTCCATGCTGAACGAGCAGGACGGCCTGTATACCCAGATCCTGCGCGGCGTGGTCGACGGCAAGGCCCAGAAGGATACCCGCATCATCCAGTGTGTCTCCCGCGGTCTGTCTCCCTATGAGGATTTCGAGGGCTACCTCGCCCTGGCGCACAACAAGGACATGCGCTTCATCATCTCCAACACCACCGAGGCCGGCATCGTTTACACCGGCAAGGACCAGTTTGACGATAGGCCCCAGGCCTCCTTCCCGGGCAAGCTGACCCGCCTGCTCTATGAGCGCTTCACCGCGTTCGGCGGCGCGAAGGGCACCGGCTTCATCCTGCTGCCCTGCGAGCTCATCGACTACAACGGCCGCAACCTCAAGGAGTGCTGCCTGAAGACCGCCGACCAGTGGAATCTGTCCGCTGAGTTCAAGGCCTGGATCGAGGAGGAGAACGTCTTCACCTCCACGCTCGTTGACCGCATCGTCACCGGCTATCCGCGCGGCGAGGCCGAGAGCATCTGGGAGGAGATCGGCTACAAGGACAACATGCTCAACACCGCCGAGCCGTTCGGCCTGTGGGTCATCGAAGGCCCGGCCTGGATCGAGGACGAGCTGCCCTTGGGGAAGGCCGGCTGCAACGTCGTCTTCACCCAGGACGTCTCCCCGTACAAGCTGCGCAAGGTCCGCATGCTCAACGGCGCGCATACCTCCATGGTCCTGGGCGCCTATCTGGCCGGCCACGAGATCGTGGGCGACTGCATGGCCGATGCCGATACCCGCAAGTACATGTCCGACGCGCTCTTTAACGAGATCATGCCCACGCTGGATCTGCCCAAGGAAGACCTTGAGGCGTTCGCGTCCGCGATCTTCGAGCGCTTCGAGAATCCCTTCAACCGCCATCTGCTGCTGAGCATTTCCCTCAACAGCCAGTCCAAGTTCCGCGCGCGCGTGCTGCCGACCATCAAGGAGTATGTCAAGCGCAAGGGCGAGCTGCCCAAGATCCTCACCTTCTCCATGGCGGCGTTCATCGCGTTCTACTGCGGCAGCAAGCAGGCGGACGGCTCGTTTGCGGGCGTGCGTGCTGCGGGAAATAGCTACCCGATCGTGGACGACCAGTTCGTGCTGGACTTCTTTGCCGGCATGCAGGGCAAGTCCGCTGCTGAGATCGCCAAGGCCGTGCTGGAGAATGTCGAATTCTGGGGCAGCGACCTGACGAGCGATCTGCCGGGCTTTGAGGCAGCTGTCGCCGGTTATCTGGCCGAGATCCTTGCCGACGCGAAGGCTGCGATTGCGAAAGTTGTGGGCTGAAACATGAGCAAGTACATCAAGATCACCGAGCGCGACAATGTCGCCGTCGCGCTCGAGCCCCTTGCAAAGGGCGAAGAGATCCTCGGCGTGACCCTTGCCGAGGATGTGCCTGCGGGCCACAAGTTTGCGCTTTGCGATATCGCCGAGGGCGAGAACGTGATCAAGTACGCGTTCCCGATCGGCCATGCGACCAAAGCCATCACCGCAGGCAGCTGGGTGCATACCCATAATGTCAAGACCAACCTCTCCGGCTTGCTGGAGTACACCTACAATCCGCATCCCTGTGCGATGCCGGTGGACCGCGAGGCGACGTTTGAGGGCTATGTTCGTGAGGATGGCCGCGTCGGCATCCGCAATGAGGTCTGGATCGTCAATACCGTCGGCTGCGTGAACGGCACGAGCAAGATGCTGGAAAAGCTCGCGCAGGAAGCCTACGGCGACCGCGTGGATGGCATTCACTGCTTCGTGCATCCCTACGGCTGCAGCCAGCTGGGCGAGGATCACAAGAACACCCAGAAGCTGCTCGCTTCTATGGTCAGGCATCCCAACGCCGGCGCGGTGCTGGTTCTGTCCCTTGGCTGCGAGAACAACAACGTAAACGAATTCAAGAAGGTGCTGGGCGAATATAACCCCGATCGCGTCAAGTTCCTGATCACGCAGGATCATGAGGACGAGATCGAGGAGGGCATGAAGCTGCTGGACGAGCTGACGGCCTACGCCAGTCAGTTCAAGCGCGAGACCGTTCCGGCTTCCGAGCTGGTCATCGGCCTCAAGTGCGGCGGCAGCGACGGCCTGTCCGGCATCACCGCCAACCCGCTGCTGGGCAGCGCCTCCGATCTGCTGGCCCGCCACGGCGGCACCACGCTGCTGACCGAAGTGCCGGAGATGTTCGGCGCGGAGACGATCCTCATGGATCGCTGCAAGGACGAAGAGACGTTTAACAAGGCCGTTGCGCTGATCAACGACTTCAAGGCGTACTTCATCCGCTACAATCAGGAAGTCTACGAGAATCCGTCCCCGGGCAACAAGGCCGGCGGCATCACCACGCTGGAGGATAAGTCCCTGGGCTGCACGCAGAAGGGCGGCACCGCTGAGGTCCGCGGCGTGCTTAAGTACTGCGAGCCTGTGACTGAGAAGGGCCTCAACCTCGTTCAGGGCCCGGGCAACGACATCTGCGCGATCACCGCGCTGATGGCCTCTGGCGCGCAGATGGTACTCTTCACCACCGGCCGCGGCACGCCCGTGGGCGCGCCGATCCCAACGGTCAAGGTGGCAACCAACACGCCGCTGGCTAAGAAGAAGCACAATTGGATCGACTTCAACGCAGGCGTTCTGGTGCAGGGCGCGGGCATGGAGGAGACCACGGAAGAATTCTTCAGGAAGCTGCTGTCCATCGCCTCGGGCGAGCAGACGCAGAGCGAGAAGCACGGCTACCGAGAGATCGCGATCTTCAAGGATGGAGTGACGCTGTGACCCCACCACCGCCAGAGGCGGTCCCCCTCCCCTTTCAGGGGAGGCTTATGAGCGCTACTCAGGCTCCCCTGAAAGGGTAGCTGGCTGCCGAAGGCAGACTGAGGGGTTCCGTAACAATACCTGCGCATAGCAGGGTGAGATATTTGCATGTATATTCAGAAGGAGGACGATTCCCATGAAAAAGTTTATGGACGCCGATTTCCTGCTTGAGAATGATGTGGCGAAAAAGCTGTATCACGACTATGCGGAAAAGATGCCGATCTACGACTACCACTGCCATATCCCGCCGGCACAGATCGCTGAGAATCATCAGTTCGCCAACATCGGCGAGCTCATGCTCGGCGGCGACCACTACAAGTGGCGCGTGATGCTCTCCAACGGCATCGACGACAAGTACATCCGCGGCGAGGGCACCTGGCTGGAGAAGTGGAAGGCGTTCGCGGCTTCTCTGAAGTACTGCGTCGGCAACCCGATGTATCACTGGACCCATCTGGAGCTCCAGCGCGTGTTCGGCATCTATGACGTGCTGAACGAGGATACCGCCGAGGATATCTGGAACCGCGCCAACGCCCTGCTGGCGACCGAGGAGTATCGCTGCCATGGCCTGATCGAGAAGTTCGGCGTCAAGCTAGTGTGCACCACCGACGACCCGATCGACGATCTGCAGTATCACAAGGAAATCGCCAAGCAGAACAACTCCTTCAAGGTCTATCCGGCCTGGCGCCCGGACAAGCTGCTCAACATCGACCGTGCGGGCTTTGTGGAGTACATGAACACCCTGTCCCGCGTTTCCGGCGTGGAATGCCTGAACATCGAGAACGTGCTCAAGGCGCTGGAGATCCGTCTGGATTACTTCCATGCCTGCGGTGCGCGCGTTTCCGACCACGGCATGGACACCGTTCCCTACGCTGTGACCGACGCTGCCAAGGCTGACGCTGCCCTGAAGAAGGGCCTGGCCGGCGAGAACCTCACCGCGCAGGAAGTGGACGAGTACAAGACCTATCTGCTGGTCAAGCTGGGCGCGATGTACAAGGCCCGCGGCTGGGTGCAGCAGTATCACATGGGCGCGCTGCGCAACAACAATCCGGCGATGTTCAAGAAGTACGGCGCGGACGTCGGCTTCGACTCCATCAACGACCAGAACATCGCCTACAACCTGTCCCACCTGATGGCTGATCAGGAGGAGACCGGCGATCTGCCCAAGACTATCCTCTACTGCCTCAACCCGAAGGACAACTACGTGCTGGGCACCATGCTGGGCAACTTCCAGGGCGACTGCATCCCCGGAAAGATCCAGTTCGGCTCCGGCTGGTGGTTCTGCGATCAGCAGTTCGGCATGATCGAGCAGATGAAGTCCCTGGCTTCCCTGGGCCTGCTGGGCCGCTTTGTGGGCATGCTGACCGACTCCCGCTCCTTCATCTCCTACACCCGTCACGAGTACTTCCGCCGCATCCTGTGCAACCTGATCGGCAAGTGGGTCGAGAACGGCGAGTATCCGGAGGATTACAAGGTGCTGGGCGAGCTGGTCGAGGGCATCAGCTACAACAACGCCGTGGCCTACTTTGGCATGGACGTGGAGTAATCCTATATGCAGACCTTTGTGAAGGCCGGCGAGCCGCAGCTCATCGAGCTGAGCGGCGGCACCTGCCGCAAGATCCGCTGCTATAACGAAGAGATGATGCTCGTGGAGGTCATCTTTGAGTCCGGCGCGGTGGGCAATGACCACAGCCATCCCCATACGCAGATCTCCTACGTGCTCTCCGGCGAGTTCACCTATCACATCGAGGGCGAGACGCGCACGATGCTGCCCGGCGATTCCATCGTCGTGGATGGCGGCAGGGTGCACGGCTGCGCCTGCGTGAAGGAAGGCGTGCTGCTGGACGTCTTCGCGCCGATGCGCAAAGATTTTGTGAAGTAACGCAGTCTGCCGTGGGCAGGAGAAATCCTGCCCATGGCGAATTGAAACAAGATAAGCGATTTTGCACGGACTGCGTCCGCGTGAAACATAAGACCGGCATGCTGCCGGCGCCATCACCGACAAACTGTTATAATCTGCCGGCATCGAGGTCGAGACCGAAGGACTGCCGGAGAGATAAATTTAGCTTAATAATTCATTTGAGGAGGTTTTTCCCATGGACGTTATGAAGGAGCTTTCCAAGATCGGTATTGTCCCGGTTATCGCGATCAACGACGCCGCTGATGCGGTGCCGATGGCCAAGGCCCTGATCGAGGGCGGTCTGCCGGCCGCCGAGGTCACCTTCCGTACCCCGTGCGCTGCCGAGGCGATCAAGGCGATGGCCGACGCGTTCCCGGAGATGATCGTTGGCGCGGGCACCGTGCTCACCACCGAGCAGGTTGACAAGGCCGTTGCTGCGGGCGCGAAGTTCATCGTTTCCCCGGGCCTGAACCCGACCACCGTCAAGTACTGCCAGGAGATCGGCGTGCCGGTTTGCCCGGGCACCGCGAATCCGTCCGATATCGAGCTCGCCCTGTCCCTGGGCCTCAAGAGCGTCAAGTTCTTCCCGGCTGAGGCGGCTGGCGGCCTCAAGTACATCAAGTCCATCGCGGCTCCGTACGGCGACGTGACCTTCATGCCCACCGGCGGCGTCTCCGAGAAGAACCTGCTGGATTACCTGTCCTTTGGCAAGATCCTGTGCTGCGGCGGCACCTGGATGGTTCCGGGCGACGCTGTCAAGGCCAAGGATTGGGACAAGATCAAGGCGCTCACCGCTTCCGCCGTTCAGCTGATGCTGGGCCTGGAGATCGCGCACGTTGGCATCAACTCCGCCGACGAGGCCGAGGCCATGGATACCGCCACCAAGCTGTGCAAGCT
>SVGO01000107.1 GCA_015056305.1 Clostridiales bacterium
CCTGTTGTCAGCCATTGCTTACGCCTTTCCCAGGCAAACGCCTGTATCCATGGTGTGCCCGCGCAGATAATCCTTCGCGTTCATGCGCTAGCGCCGGGCATCTGAATCTGTTTCAGTTCCACATCGTGATCGCCGCAGGAGACCACAAGGCCCCGCTTCGCATCCGCAGCGATGATCTCGCCCGGCTTTCCGGACGCAGCGCCATCCCTGATCTCGAGTTCGAAGACCTTGATCGTCTGATCGTCAAGCGTGGTGAACGCGCCCGGCCACGGCGTTGTGCCGCGCACAAGGCAGTCGATCACCGTCGCGCTCTTCGTCCAGTCGATGCGGCCAAGCTCCTTGTCCATCTTCGGCTCATAGGTGGCCGCATCGTGATCCTGCGGGATGCGCCTGAGCGTGCCTGCCTCCAGCGCGCGGATGGTTTCGATGAGCAGCTCGGCGCCCATCTGGGCCAGACGGTCGCTGAGCTCGCCCGCCGTTTCCTTTTCGCCGATCGGCGTTTCACGCATGAGCAGGATATCGCCGGTATCCATGCCCTTATCGGTGAACATGGTGGTCACGCCGGTCACCTTGTCGCCCATGATGACGGACCAGTTGATCGGCGCGCTGCCGCGATGCCTGGGCAACAGCGAAGAATGCACGTTGATCGTGCCACACTTGGGGATATCCAGAATCTCCTGAGAGAGCAGCTGACCGAACGCCGCCGTCACGCACAGATCCGGCTTGAGCGCCCTGAGCATCTCCACGCCCTCGGGGCGCTTGATGCGCTCGGGCTGATAGACGGGAATGCTCTGCTGTGCCAGCTCCTTGACCGGGCAGGCAGCAAGCTTATGACCGCGTCCCTTGGGCCTATCCGGCTGGCAGAATACGCCCACGACATGATAGCCGTTGTCCATGAGCGCCTTGAGGGACGGCACGGCGAAATCCGGCGTGCCCATAAATACGATTCTCACTCTTCCTCAGCCTCTTCTTCCTCGTCCTCGGCGAAGATCTCGCGGTACATCTTGTCCACATAGAGCTCGCCATTGAGATGATCGGTCTCATGCATGATGCAGCGAGCAAGCAGCTCCTCCGCCTCGATCTCATACCACTCGCCATGGCGGTCCTGGAATCGGGCGCGAACGATCATCGGTCGCTTGACCATGCCGCGGCGGCCAGGCACGGACAAACATCCCTCCGGCCCGTCCTGCTCGCCCTCGGTGGAGATAATCTCCGGGTTGATCATTTCGATCAGGCCATCGCCGCAGTCCATGACGACCACGCGGCGCAGCACGGCCACCTGCGGGGCTGCAAGGCCGACGCCATTGGTATGATACATGGTCTCGGCCATGTCATCGAGCAGCTTGTGCAGCTTCTCGTCAAACTTATCCACAGGGCGGCTCTTCTTGCGCAGAAGCTCGTCCTCAATATACACCATCTTGCGAAGCGCCATGTTGTTTTCTCTCCTTAAATTGTTCAGAAAGGTTTCATCCCGAACGGCCTTTCAGGCACAGTCAGGCACAATACTCCATAATCTATTACATTATAAGACATCTTCTCGTAAAATGGAAGTGGCAAATACACGCAAAAAGCGCATCCAAATATGGATGCGCTGAAAATGCGGTTTGTTGGTCTGCTCAGTCCGGGAAGGAGAAACGCCGTCCGTGCTTCATGAGCGCGCCCTGCGTCAGTGTGATTCTCAAAAGAATCGTATTGGGATCGCTTTCATCCACATGGCCGTTTAAATACCACGCCGCAAACGCGGGACGCAGAATCTGCATGATCGCCCGGTTCTCCTCTCGCAGCACATGGCCGAGGTTTTCCCCTGTTCCATGGCCCGTGAACCACTCGCCACAGATGGCGACCTTGGGATTCATTTCGATCTGCTTCATCTTATTGGACCGTGCGTCCGTCACGCAGTAAAACGCGCCGTCCATGTAATAGCTGTTGACCGCGCGCACATGCGGCATGTCGCCCTCTACCGTCGCCAGGGCAATCAGGGAGTCTTTGCCAAAGCGTTCGGTCATGACTTCGTGCATTTCCGGATTCATCTTCACACTTCCTTTGCTTTTACAACGCCTTTTCCAGCAGCACCAGATTCACGCCCTCGATACCGTTGAACGTCGTGGGAATGACTCCGATTTCCTTAAAGCCAAGCTTGTGATACATCGCACGCGCACGGGCGTTGCGCACGTTGGTATCCATGCGCAGAAAAGCGCAGCCGTGGTCAAAGGCGTATCGCTCATAAAAGCTGACGAACGCCTTGCCGTATCCCCTTCCTGCCGCAGCCGGATCAATCACCAGCGTATGCAGCACCATGACCTCGCTGTCGTTTGCCGGGTATTCCCAGTCCGCAGTCTCATAGCCGTCGCACTGGCTTTGATTGATGATCGCCGCGCCGACGATGCGCCCGCCATCCTCGAGCACAAACAGATCGCCGCGCGCGTACGCGGCCTGCGCTGTGTCGATCGTCGGGTAGACGCCGCGCACCCAGCCGATGGTGGCCAGCCCCGCCTCCTCGGCGGTATGGATGGCATCGTAGATGGCGACAATATTTGAAATATCAATTGGATTTGCTCTGCGAATATTCAACGTATCTATCCCCATATAATTAGAATTCAAAATGGCTTTATCGATGCTGAACCCAACTAAGAATCGCTTCATCAGTCAAGTTTTCAACTACTCTTTCTCTATTTTCCCAAACGTCATATCCCAGAAGCGAAGCACACTGACGCCTTTGGGGGGCATATAGATAATCCCTTATTTCGATAAGCGTTTCATACAAATCCTCATTTACAAATTCCTTCGTACTGAATTTCTCAATGATCCCGCTTCTTGCCCTATAAAACGCAATATAGTTTATTTCTTCACCCAGAGTTGAGCCAGCTGCATGCTCCATAGCTATCTTTTGCAAGCAATCCAATAGATAATAACCATAAATCTGCGCGACTTCATCCCAATGATATCCAAGCTTTTTACTGGACTTGAAATCATACAGCACGCCATCTACAAGAATATCGGCATCCGCTCCACCGCAGACGATCGACATATCTCCGAAACGGGGATTAAAAACCACTGTACTTTGACCCGTGATGATCTGCCCAATAATAAACACTTGAAAAAACACCTGAGCCATGTTTGCAACATCGGATATGGTCTCCTTTGTTTCATTGCACAACAATTGCCCATATCCAGTCAGCGGCACCCAAGATGAACGAAACGCAATATCCAGCCTCGCAAGAAAACACACATCGGGGATGAGTTCTGTATAATTGTCTATTTTATTATCCGATATATATTTCTTTACTCTCTTCCTTGCCTGCTCATATCTTTTAATCAGTCTTGGAAAAGCAGGTTCAACACTTATCCATGAATCCTGTTCACGTTTTTGAATCTCTTCAAGGCCATTTTCCGCCACAAAACTATCCATGACTCTCTGACGATCATCATCAAGCTGCTTAGCCACGATAAAGCGTGCAAGGTAGTCAAAAGCAGTACCTGTTATGGAAGAATTCCATGGATTACTCAGCGTATTGGGAACCAGAATCTGACATTTTCTTGAAAACGCAGGCACATCATGCCTATTGGTAACAAACTGTTCTTTACGTGGAAGGTGCTTTTTTAGTATTTCTTGAAACGCTTTATCATACGTGATCAGTGTCTTAAGCGACATCCTTATCGCCCCTTTTCCATTACATCATGCTCCCCGGATTCACCTGACACACGCAGGCGCAGTTTTCCAGCGGGGCGGTCGCGATCTCGCTCATCTTGCCCACGGCTTCCTGGCAGACGGACTTGTCCACAATCTTGAGCGCAACCTGCCAGCGGGATTTGCCCTTGATGCGTTTGACCGGGCAGGGCATCACACGAAGGGAGACAACGTATTTTTTCAGATATGCGCGGCGCTCAAAGAACGCCTCCATCTGGCGCATAGCGCTCTCGGCGCAGGATTGCGCGTCCTGCTCGCGGTCCGCCTCGTAGAGCAGGCGGGCGATCAGGGTGTACGGCGGATAGAGCGCACGCTTGCGTCTGAACATTTCGGCTTCATAGAATGCACGGTAATCCTGACGGCTGGCGGTCTGGATCGCAAAATGCTCCGGATCGTAGGTCTGCAGGAAGACCTCGCCCGGCGTGTCCGCGCGGCCAGCGCGGCCGGCCACCTGCGTGAGCAGCTGGAAGGTACGCTCGGCGGATCTGTAGTCCGGGAGCTTGAGCATCGCGTCGGCGGCGATGATGCCGACCATGGTCACATTCGGGAAGTCGAGTCCCTTGGCGATCATCTGCGTGCCGACCAGAACGCGGGCCTCGCCGCGGCGGAACTGCGCGATGAGATGCTCGTGCGCGTCCTTTTGGCGCGTGGTGTCGTTATCCATGCGCAGCACAGGAACGCCCGGAAAGAATCTCTTCACTTCCTCCTCCACGCGCTGAGTGCCTGTGCCGAAATACTTGATATACTTGCTCTCGCAC
The DNA here is from genome assembly GCA_015056305.1 of Clostridiales bacterium. GTDB lineage: Bacteria > Bacillota > Clostridia > Christensenellales > Aristaeellaceae > Ventricola. Next base: position 4,447 of record SVGO01000107.1, read on the forward strand.
TCGGGACAGACCGTCGGCACGCGCGTTTCCTGCCCGCAGTAATGGCAGCGCAGCACGTTTTCCGTGCTGTGATAGGTCATCGAAACGTCGCACTGAGAGCAGGTGACCGTGTAGCCGCAGCTGCGGCAGGAGACGAATGTCGAATAGCCGCGGCGATTGACAAAGAGGATCGCCTGCTTGCCCGCATCCAGACAGCGCTTGAGGCCGTCCAGCAGCGCGCCAGAGAACACAGAACGGTTTCCCTGCGCCAGTTCCTGACGCATGTCGATCACATGGACAGCGGGCAGCGGCCTGTTCTTGACACGGCGCGGCATCTCCAGCAGTGTCAAATCCCCGCGCCCGGCGAGCGCAAAGGAGCGCATGCTCGGCGTGGCGCTGGCCAGCAGCAGGGCCGCGCCCTCACGCTTGCAGCGCATGCGCGCCAGCTCGCGCGCGTCATAGCGCGGCGTATTGTCGGCGATATAGCTCTGCTCGTGTTCCTCGTCGATGATGATCAAGCCCACGTTTTCCAGTGGGGCGAAGATCGCCGAGCGCGCGCCGATCACCACGCGCACATCGCCCCGGCGGATACGCCGCCACTCGTCGTAGCGCTCGCCCGGGGACAAGCGCGAATGCAGCACAGCCGCGTCCTCGCCAAAGCGCGAGCGGAACCACATGACCATCTGCGGTGTGAGCGCAATCTCGGGCACGAGCACAATCGCCGTCTTGCCCAGCTGCGCCGCATGGCGCACGGCACGGATAAACACCTCCGTCTTTCCGCTTCCGGTCACGCCATAGAGCAGGAAATCTCCCCTTCCCGATTCAACAGCGGGCAGCAGCGTATCCAACACCTCTTTCTGCTGCGCTGTCAGCTGCGGATCCTGCGCGGCAAGGCGCTCCATCGCGCCGTAGGGGCTGCGCAGCATTTCCCGCTTTTCAATTCGCGCAAAGCCCATCTTCACCAGCATATTCAGCGCCGGACGATAATCGCCGATTGCTCTGTGGATCTCCTCGCAGGAACGTTCTCCGCCTTCGCTTTCCATCAGCAGTTTCAATACGGCGGCACGCTTGGGCGCGCGGCTCTGCCCGGCAAGCACCTGCACGCGCACGCTGGGATCCACCGTCAATACGGCGTATTCTCTGGTTCTTTGAGAGATGCGTTCGCCGCGCATCTGCGCCGGGATCATCAGGCGCAGCGCCTGCGCCAGCGTGCAGAACGACGTTGCTTTAATCTCCTTGGCCAGTTCCAGCAGTGCCGGCAGAATCGCCGGATAATCTTCGAGCGTGTCGGTCACATCCTTGACTCGCTCCGGCGGCAGATCACACTGCTCCACCAGATCGACCACCACGCCCTCAATGCGTTTCTGTCTGCCGAAAGGCACATGCACGCGCATGCCCGGGCGCAATTCCATCCCCTTGGGCACGCGATATGTGAATACACGGTCCACATCCTCGTGCGTGATATCCACGATAACCTGACAAAACGCCATGTGCATTCCTCCAGCAATCCATGATTCCATTATTATAGCGTGAACGGGAATGAGGCGCAAGTACATGAGACTTGGGGATTGCATCCCCAAACCCCTGCCTGGGGACCAGTCCCCAGACCCCATTGCGCTTCGCGGCGGTTTGAAGCAGGTTTGCTTAGAAACCTGCGCTTACCTGCGAATGAAACAAGGATGAACCTTGCCAATTCGATTCTTTCATGATACGCTGTGAGCATCAAGGGAGGGATGGACATGCAGATCAGCCGTCTGTTTCGGATGCTCTACATTCTGCTGGAGCGCGAGCGCGTGACCGCCGCAGAGCTTGCGCGCGAGCTGGAGGTTTCCGTGCGCACGGTATACCGCGATGCGCAGGCGCTGTGCGAGGCAGGCGTGCCGCTCTACAGCGAGCAGGGACGCAGCGGCGGCTTTGCCATCCTGCCCACGTACAAGCTGAGCAAATCCATGCTCAGCAGGGATGAGCAGCAGGCGCTGCTCGCCTCCCTCGCCGCCAGTGCGCAGTCCGGTGCGCAGGACACGGAGCTGCTTGGCAAACTGCGTGCGTTTTTCGGCGCGGAATCCCGCGACTGGGTGCAGATCGACTTTGCCGACTGGAGCGGGCAGCAGGATCAGGATATTGTGGTCTTCCGGCAGGCCATTCTGGAAAGCCGCCTGCTGGAAATGGATTACTACGGAGAAAACGGCGCTGCAAGCCTGCGGACGGTCTGCCCGTTTACGCTCTGGTTCAAGGGGCAGGCATGGTATTTACGCGCATACTGTCTCAGCCGGCGCGCCGTGCGCACATTCAAGCTCTCCCGCATCCGTCGGCCGCAGATCATCCCCGGCGCGTTCCCCGAAGAGGCGCACGCCGCACGCGCCAGCGACGTGCTGACCTGCGACTGGCCGGAGCAGGAATACATCCATCTGGTTCTGCGCGCAGACAAATGCATGGCTTACCGGATCTTCGACGACTTCAGCCAGTCGTCCATCACGCCCCAAGAAGACGGAAGCTTTCTCATCGACACGCATTTCCCGCCGGGCGCCTGGATCCGCTCGATCATGCTGTCCTACGGCGAGCATGCCGAGGTGATCGAGCCTGCATGGCTGCGGGAGGAAATCCGACAGGCGGCAGAAAAGATGCTGAAACGATATAAACCCTGACAGGCAGATGTCAGGGTTTGCGTGCGACAATGGAATCACCAAACAGCAAGGAGGTTGCTTCCATGACGCACGAAGAATATGCCCAATACCCCATCTGCCAAAGCTGCGGCATGCCCATGCAGCAGGAGGCGCAATTCGGCAAAAACGCAGACGGCACGGTCAATCGCCAATATTGCATCTACTGCTGCCCCGAAGGCGAAGAGAACATGCATGGCACGCTGGAGGAGATGATCGCCGTATGCGTACGGATTGAAACGCAGATGGGCCTGCATCCCGACGAGGAAACGGCGAAAACGTACCTTGAAAAATATCTGCCCACGCTCGCGCGCTGGCAGAAATGACGGATCAGCCTGCCAGCATACAGACGCAAAAAATGAAAACCACCAGCTAAGCTGGTGGTTTCCTTTTGGGCCTTCAAGGCCCTTTTACTAGCACGCCTCTTAAGAGGCATCGAATTGGTTTGTCAGCCGCTTTGTTCTTTCTCAGGCATGCCCCTTA
>SVGO01000108.1 GCA_015056305.1 Clostridiales bacterium
GTGTACATGGATGCGGGCATCGCGGGCGCGAATGTTTCCCTGACCGTCACCTTTATGGATGCGGAAACCTTTGAGGGCGAGGCTGTGCTGGAAAATGGCACGCTGACCCTGACCGTCCCGGCGAAGGACGAGTATAGCGAGGCACAGGTATTCACCGCTAATGCCCTTGAGGATGGCAGCATCGCTGTTACCATGGAGCTGTTCTCCGAGCCGGCGACCTTCTACCTTGAACAGCCGATGATCCTCGAGTGATTCTGCGCAAATACGTTCTGTATTTGAAAAAGAAGCGCCTGTTTGATCAGCTCCCAAGGGAGCCTGAACAATAAAGAATGGGGGAAAGAACCATGAAAAAGACACTGACATGGATCCTGAGCATCCTTCTGGCAGCCGTGATGCTGCTGGGCTGTATCCCCGCAATGGCAGAAGAGAATCCTGAATGGAAAATCAACCAGCATACGCAGCTCGTCAGCAGAAAATCCGCTGCTGAGAAGCTGGAGAGCATCGTCGTTCCGGCCGAGGTTGATGGCATTCCCGTGCTCGGCGTGGAGTACATGGCCTTCAACATGCACAAGAACTTCAAACAGCTGACCATTGAGGACAGCGCGGTCATGCTCGATCGCCGCGTGCTGCGTGACCTGCTCAAGCTGGAAACGGTTGATCTGCCTGAGAACCTGCTGATCATCCGCGAGGGCAACTTCACGAACCTGCCCAAGCTGACCAATGTGGTGATTCCGGCTTCTGTGAGTCTGGTTCACAACTCCTTCAACAAGTGTGAAAGCCTCACGAGCATTACTTTTGAGGGCATGTGTCCGGTCTTCGTGACGGTGGGCTCCTTCGGCATGTTCACCGACCTGCCTGCGGACTGCGCGATCTATGTGCCGGACAATCAGGTCAGCGCCTACAAGGCGGCTTTTGCTGACCGTGAGGACGTGGTGGCCCGTATCCAGCCCAGCGGCCAGAACGCCGAACGCATCGACTGGACGGCCCCTGAAAGCGACTTCACCTTCGACGCTTCCACTGGCACCATCACCGGCTACACTGGCTCTGCCAGCTGCCTGATGATTCCGGCTTCCATCGGCGGCGTGCAGGTGAAGCACCTTGCGGAATCTGCGTTCAACACGAACTACGGACTGTGCTACGTTGTGATCCCCGAGGGTGTGGAATCCGTGGGCAAGTACTGCTTCTCGGGCGAACTTCTGAGCTATGTGTCCCTGCCTTCCACGCTGACTTCTGTGGACGGCGCCATTTTCGGCAGCCGCATGAGCGCGATTTCCTATAACGCCGCTGATGTGCCTGCCTATGAAGCGAATGCTTTTGACTACATCAAGAGCGACGCCTGGCAGTTGATCATGCCCTATGGCACCAGTCAGGAGATTGTGGATTCCGTCACGGCTTACCTGTCTGCCAACGCACCCGCAGCGGTGGTCAAGGCCTCCATCATTGAGCCCTATTCCTTCCCGGCGCTGGATGCCGAGGCGGGCGCGCCGTTCATGGGTACCTGGCACTCCGTCGCCGTATTTGACGGCACGGATTACTACACCGCAGAGCTGCTGGGCATGGTCATGGATACCGTGCTCAATCCTGACGGCACCGGTTCCCTGATCATGGAAGGCGAAAACAACCCGGGCGGCTGGTATGTGAAGGACGGCGCTGCGATCTTCGCGCCCATCTTTGAGGAGGGTGGCCTTCCGGTTGAGGAGGAAGCCGTTCTCTTCACGCTGGATGAAAACGACCGTATGATCATCGACTTCGGCGGTCTCTTCGTCATCTTTGAGCAGGACGGCGTGGTCTACAGCACTCCGGCGATCCCGGAAAAGCCGTGGCCGGAGCTGAACTACGACAACATGAAGTACTTTATCGGCAAGTGGGAAGCGGTTTCCTACACCATGGACGGCGAAACCTATGATGCTGCGATGGTCGGTCCGATGATTCTCGTGCTCAATGAAGACGGCACTGCGCAGACCATCGAAGAGGGTGAAGCACCTTACGATCTGCTCTGGGCTGCGGACTATGGCACGGCCTACGTTGGCCCGACGATGAACACCGCCGCAGAGGTGACTTTCGACGGCACCGGCAATATCGTTATGGAGCAGGACGGCGCGTCCATCCTCATGAAGCCCTATGTCGAGCCGACGCCCGAACCGACGCCTGTGCCGACGCCGGAACCGGTGGATACGTCTGCGATTCTGGGGCACTGGGACGACGGTTTCAAGACGCTGGACATCTACGAGGATGGCAGGATCGAATTGACCTACAAGTCCGACGGCTATGTGAGCAAGATGGAATGGGCCATTGTTGACGGAAAGCCCACCATCACCGAGGGCCTGTGGGAGAATTGCCCGATCGTCATCGAAAACGGTCTGCTGATCATCAGCAATGACACGGGCGTGTATCAGGAATACAGCCGCGACGGCGGTGAAGCCTCTGAGGAGGATGAGGACGACTACGCTGACGAAGTTGCTGCGCTGGCCGTTCCGGTCGGCGAGGCGGGCGCACCTTTCATCGGCACCTGGACGCCGGTGGAAATGATCATGGACGGCCAGAGCATCAACGTGGCGCTGTTGGGCATGATGATGGAAATCACCTTCAATGAGGATGGCACGGTGTCCATGTCTGAGGATGGCGAAGCTGATCTGGGCGTGTGGACTGTGCAGGACGGCAAGGCTGTTGTCGATATCATGGTCTGCGCGCTCAATGACAAGGGTCAGCTCGTCATGGAAGATGAGGAAGTGGTCATGATCCTTGAAAAGGGTGTTGGCGGCGCAGAAGTCTCCGAAGAAGATGCGCTGCTGGCTCTGCTGGCGATGATGGGCGATATCGCGGAATATGAACTGAACACGGGCGATGAGACCGCCCAGGCAGAGTCCTCCGCCGATCCGTATATCGGCGTCAAGTTTGAGATGACCGGCGCGATCGTGCAGGGCATTCAGCTCACTGCGCAGCAGCTGGGCTGCGCAGGCGACTATGTTGTCTTCAATGCCGACGGCAGTGCGACGCTGGTGATGAGCGGCATTGATGTGCAGACGCTGGGCTGGAAGCGCGGCAAGGTCAACGTGCTGGGTGTGGAATATGAAGATGGCTTCACCATCGATTACTACGGCACCTATTACAACTTTGCCGTCACCGAGGAAGGCCTGCTGCTGGATTACTTCGGCATGCTGCGCACCTATGAAAGGGCGGAGGGCGCTGCGGCTCAGCCTGCCGCTGCTGCCGAGGATCCCTATATCGGCAAGAAGTTCCTGTGCACGGGTTCCATCGTACAGGGCATTCAGCTGACTGCTGCGCAGCTGGGCTGCGCGGGCGACTATGTCGTCTTCAATGCCGACGGCAGCGCGGAGCTGGTCATGAGTGGTATCCCGGTGCAGACGCTGGGCTGGAAGCGCGGCAAGGTCAACGTGCTGGGCGTGGAATATGAAGATGGTTTCACCATCGATTACTACGGCACCTATTACAACTTCGCTGTCACCGAGGAAGGCTTGCTGCTGGATTACTTCGGCATGCTGCGTACCTACGAGAAGGAGTAAAAGAAATCAGCCTGCCGGAGCGATCCGGCGGGCAGCCTCTTAGCAATCATCGCCGGGAAGACGATAAGGAATAATGGGAGAAGAAGGACATGAAGAAACTCAGAGTATGTGTGCTGCTTGCATTGGTTATGGCGTGCCTGATGGCGGCGACTGCCAGCGCGGCGAGGTCGCTTCAAAAAGGTGATGTGACGCTCAGGCTGCCGTCAGGCGCTGCTGATCTGATCAGGATCACGCCGACGCCTGCGCCTGTACGTGATCCTGCATCGATTTGTAAGGCGATGGGTCATTCGTGGAAGCAGACGTCCAAAAAGAATCCAACATGCGAAAATGATGGTTACATTAAGTACCAGTGCGCTGTGTGCGGAAGAACGAAAGAGGAAACGCTGGAGGCTACGGGCGATCATAACCTTGACAATTACAAAACCGTGCCTGCAACCTGCACGGAAAGCGGAGCGCATCAGATGAAATGTGATGGCTGTGGATGGATAACGGCCGATGTGGTTTATCCTCCGCTGGGTCACGACTGGGGCGAATGGACGGCTGCATCCAGCACGAAGCTGATGCGCAAGTGCAGCCGATGCGGTGAAACGCAGACCAAAAATGCGCCGAAAGAGGTAACGGAGCTTCTTCAGATCACGCCTACCCCCAAACCGAAACGGACAGTTAAGCCGGTTAAGGCTACTGCTGAACCGACGGCTACGCCCAGACCGTACCGCGGACATGAGGCGAGCAAGGCGACGCCGACCCCCAAGCCTGCGGACAAGACGGAAATCAAGGCGACGAAGAACCCTTCTTCCGGCAAGACGGCAACCAGCTACGAGAGCTATGATTATACCGCGCAGGACGGCATGATTGAAGTCTATACGACTGCCGGCAAGGTTAACCTGCGCACCGGCCCCGGCAAGAAGAATGGCATCGCCAATCAGGTGCCCAAGAAGAATACCAGCCTTGGCAGCATGATCGAGGCGGAAGTGGACAGCACCGGCAATGTCTGGTACAGAGTACGCTATAAGAACAAGAGCGGATGGATCACTTCGGACTATGCCCGTGCCGTGATCGGGGATGTGACCAACTCGGATGACCGCCATGTTGGCATTGACAGCGTGGATCTGTCCGATATCTGCTTCTCCTATATCTCCGAGGCGGCGGATCATTACGGCCTTGATCTGGATATGGGCGGCGAAGCCTCCAATAATGAGATCAGTATGAGCGGCAGCGGCGATTTTGTCGAGTGCATTGAGATCTTTGGCGAGGGCTATGCGCTCTACGGCATTGAGGTGGGCGATAAGCTCAAGACCGTGGAAAACGCCATGAAGAAGAACGGCCTGTACTGCGCCTCTAAGTCCGGCGGCACGTATATCTATAAGCGCCCAATTCAGCCGTATTCCATGTGCGTGTGCGACGAGGGCTTTGATTCCTATATCGAGGTTGTGCTCGATGACAGCAAGTGCGTCGAGTCCATCAGCTGGACGGCTTATACCGAGTAATTGAATTACTGCGCTGGCGCATGCCGTTTGTCATGCGCCAGACGCATATTGAGAAACGAAAGAAGGGTTAAGCATGAGTACCATTGCGTATCAGTGTCCCTGCTGCGGCGCGCCGCTGGCGTACGGCGCAAGAAGCGGCAAGCTGGAATGCGCCGCCTGCGGCAACAGCTACGATCTTGACGCGCTGGAGGCGATGAATGAATCGCAGGAAACGGGCTCCATCCAGTTCGATATGCCCACCGAGACCTTCGATGAGAGCGAAGCGGCGCAGATGCGCGCCTATATCTGTCAGGGATGCGGCGCGGAGCTGATGACCGAGGAGACCACCACCGCGACAGAATGCCCCTATTGCGGCAGCCCGACCGTCCTGCCCGAGCGCATCGAGGGCGCAGTGAAGCCGGAACTGGTGATTCCCTTTACCATCACCAAGGAGCAGGCCCAGGCGCAGTTTGAAAACTATTTCAAGGGCAAGAAGCTGCTGCCCAATGTCTTCCTGAACACCCGCAACCGTATTGCCGAGATGCGCAAGCTCTATGTGCCGTATTGGCTGTTTGACTGCCGTGCGGGCGGCAGCATCGTGTATAACGCGGAGAAGAAGTACACTCGCCGTGAGGGCGAGTGGGAAGTGACCTATACCGAGCATTACTTCGTTGCCCGCGCGGGCATGATGGACTTTGAGGCCATTCCGGTGGACGGCAGCGTGAAGCTGGATAACAAGATCACCGAATCTCTGGAGCCCTATGATCTGAGTGCTGCGGTGCCGTTCGTGCCTGCTGTGCTCGCCGGCGCGATGGCGGATCATGCGGATGTGGACAGCACCGACTGCGAGGAGCGCGCCCGTCAGCGCGTGGAAAACAGCATGGAGCAGGCGCTGCGCAGCACGGTCAGCGGCTATACCTCCGTTATCCCTCGCAACAGAAACTTCCATACCGAGGAAGGAAAGGTTACGCCGGTGCTCATGCCTGTCTGGCTCATTACCACCGAGAAGGACGGTAAGACCTATACCTTCGCCATCAACGGCCAGACCGGCAAGCTCACCTGCGACGTCCCGGCAGATACGAAGAAGAGCTGGCTGTATGGCGGCGGCGTGTTTGCGCTGGTGTTTGCGCTGGTCTGCGCAGCGTTCTATTTCATGGGCAGCTTTGAAACAGGCACGCTTGTGGGCGCGGCGGTTATCGCGCTGTTTGCGGCGGTTATGGTTTACGGTGGTCTGGTCGGCCAGCTCAAGCAGGCTGCAAGCGTGCTTGGCGCAGGCAACTATGCAGTGAAGGATACTTTCCAGCTCTTTAACCGCCGCGATCACTATCTCCATACCACTCAGACGCGCAGGAGGATTGAGCAGAGACCTCCGCAGCAGCACAGAGCCTGACGGGAGCGTGAGTATCGATGAAAAGAGGTTTTGCGCTGATTCTTGCTCTGCTGTTGCTTGCCTTTGGCAGCGCAGCTTTGGCGGAGGAAGTGCCCCCGCTCTGCGGTGTTGTGCTGGTGTCAGACAGCATGGGCGGCGACTGGTCGATCCTTGCGGAGCGCAGGCATCTGGATGCCGTGCTTTACCCTCTGGATGACGAGTGGCATGATATCGCCATGGACGTGCCGGACGAGCGGGTGGTGGAGATCATTGGTGGACAGGAGCTGTATCTGATCCTCCCCATGGACGCGGATGCGACGGTGTCGGTCGTGCATCTGTCCGATGACGAAGAAAACCTGATCTATCACAGCGAAACGGGCGAACCGTTCCTGCTGCGCTGCAACGCAGCTCCATCGCCGTGGGAAGAGGATCCGTATCTTTCTGACTTCGAGGAGGTCACAGAGCCCTTCGATTGCCGGATCCTTATCGTGGACAGCATGGATCATGTGCTGATCTGGAACCCGTATGTCCATTTTAACAGGGGCGAAGTGAACACGGATGCACTGGGTGGCTGCGTGATCGACTTTACAAATTATTGATAAACAACACAGGAGGATACAAAGATGGGACTGATTACTGCTGCGATCAATGCCGTGACCGGAACGCTTGAAAGCCAGTGGAAGGAGTATTTCTACTGCGATGCGATGCCGGAGAGTGTGCTGGCGACCAAGGCACTGAAGAAGACCAAGGGCGTCTTTGGCTTCAAGGTTGAGGATGAGAACGTGATTTCTCAGGGCTCCGTGGTTGCCGTCGCCGACGGTCAGTGTATGATGATCGTCGATCAGGGCAAGATTGTCGATTTCTGCGCCGAGCCGGGCGAATATATCTTCGATACCAACGCGCAGCCGACGCTGCTCTATGGCGATTTCAATACGGATAAGCTCAAGGCTGTGCTCAAAGAGGCGTTTGACCGCTTCGCCTTTGATGGCCAGCTGGGCAGGGATCAGCGTGTGTACTACTTCAACACCAAGGAGATCATCGGCAACAAGTACGGTACGCCGGGCGCTGTGCCGTTCCGCGTGGTGGATCAGAACATTGG
>SVGO01000109.1 GCA_015056305.1 Clostridiales bacterium
TGATGCACGGGATATAGTCGCTCTTGCCGTAGGCCCTGTTCACGGCGAGCATCATGTCCGCGATCTCCCGGCCGAAGGGCGTGGTGCGATAGGCCGGCGCCTTGCACAGCGTGCCCGTCAGCTGGATCTGATTGGGGTTCTCTCGATCATCGATCTCCACGATCTTCTGGGCGAAGGCGGTGATCAGCAGCCTGCCCGCGCCCTCAATGATCTTGTTGTAGGAGCGCACCTGTCCCTCGATGGCCAGGCTGTCGCCGTCCTGCAGCATGGCGCCGTCGAGCAGGCGCTCGGAGAGCGTGACCGGCAGGTGATCCATCGCCCCGGAAAGGCGCGGCACGCCCAGCGTCAGATAATAAAACTTTTCGCCGAAGGCCTCATGGCCCACAACCGGGGTGCCGATGACCTTGCCGCTCAGATGCAGTGTGTTAATGACGTTTTCCATTGTACGTCCTCCTTATTTGCTTGCTTTTCGTCGTTATGCTGATGCGCCGGGCACGGCCGCCGGCGCCGGCGTACACAGGTGCTGTTTGCCTGTGTGGTCGATCCATGTCTCACCCTGAAGCAGCAGCTGCGATACTGGAATTATCTTGTATCCCGCCTGCGTGTAATATTCAAGAATCTCGGGCAGCGCTTCCAGGATATATTTGGAGTCGTTGTGGAACAATACGATGTCGCCGGGATTCACGGCCTTGGTGCACTGGCTCACCATGTTCTCCCTGCCCAGGTTCTTCCAGTCGAGCGAATCAACGTTCCACTGCACGCATTCATATCCCATCTCCCGGCTGACGAGCACAACATCGTCGTTGTACTCGCCGTACGGCGGGCGAAACAGCGTCGTCGGCGTGCCGGTGATCGATGCAACCAGATCCGAACAGCGTCTGAGCTCCTCCGCAATCTGCGCGCGGCTGAGCTGGGCCATGTGCGGATGCGTTGCGCTGTGGTTGCCGATCTCATGCCCCCGGGCGACGAGCTCTCGCACCAGATCCGGATGCTTCTCTGCCCAGAATCCGACGAGGAAGAACGTGGTCTTCACGTCGTAGCGGTCCAGAATATTCAGTATTTCCTCTGTATTTGCGCGCCCCCATGCCGCGTCAAAGCTGATGGAGAGCACCTTTTCCTGCGTATCCACGTTGTACACCGGCAGCTCGCGCGTCTTTGCCGCCGTCATCACCGCAGGGGCCGAGCGCATGGACACATGGGCCACAAACACGGCCGCGAGCAGCAGCAGCGGGATCACCCGCCTAAAGTGCGGCGAATCAAGGCGCGGTCGATTCATTCTGGCATCGCCTCCACTCTTTCCTTCGAAGAAGTTTATATGAGTGTTTGGCTTCTTTTAGAACGGTACGTCCAGCCTTATCCATCAGACGATTCATTCACCCATTTTCTTCCGCGAAAAATCAAGTTTCACATTGCTGCCATATTTGCGCGTAAGCCGCTCCTGGAAAAAGAAAAAGATGCGAAAGCTCATGCCTTCGCACCTTGGATATATGGAATGGTTAGCGGATCACATCAGCTTCAGTGACCACGTCATCCAGCAGCACGCTCACCAGCAGCTGCCCCCTGCCCGCGCGGCGCTCGGCGCCAATCTCAAAGTCGTTGAGGGTTGTCACATGTCCGTGCTTCTGGGTGAAGGCGAACTGCTTGGCATGGGTTGCATCCAGCACGGCGGCCAGCCGCGTGCCGATCTCACCGGACTTGGTCATCGGAAGCAGCTTCTGGCCCTTCGTCGCTCGCTTCTGGCGGTCAACTTCGCTTGCCATCATGCGCTTGCCAAAGCCTCTGTCGCTGATGATCATGAGGATCATGTCGTTTTTGTAGAGGAAATGCCAGCGGACCTCATCGCCCTCGCCAAGGTCGACACCGCGCACGCCGGCCGTTGCGCGGCCGGTGACGGAAATCTCACTGAGCTTGAAGCGAAGGCCGAAGCCCTGGTTCGTCGCCAGCAGAATCTCGCCCTTGTCGCCCTCCTGAATCGGGACCATGGCGACAACCTGGTCGTCCCCCTTGAGGTTGATCGCGGCAAAGCGGGCGCGGCGGATGGCGTATTCCGACGCGGACGTGCGCTTGACCTGGCCATTCTTAGTGATAAAGAGCAAATCGCCGAATTTGCCCATCTCATCGCTCTTGGCGCAGAGCATATTGACCGCAGTCTCCCCGTCGGCAAGGCCGGCGACAAGGCCTGTGAGCAGGCTGCCGCGCTCTTTGATGCGCATGGTCTCCGGGATCTTGGCAATATCAAGCATGAAGCAGTTGCCCAGATTGGTGAAGACATAGAGCGATTCGTCCGTCGAAGTTTGAATCGTCTGCACGACCTCAGCAGCCACGCCTGGCTGCTGGATGAATTTATCCACCATGCGCGGGCTCATGCGCCGCAGCTGTCCGTCACGCAGGCGCAGGATCGCCGTGTCCTCAGCAATGGGCTTATTCTCGACCACGGGCATCTTCGCGCTGTCGTCCTCGATGAGCTCCGTGCGGCGCTCGTCGCCGTATTTTTCACGGATCTCACTCATCTCGTCCTTGATGACGGCGATGAGCTTCTTCTCGCTCTTGAGGATGCCTTCGAGCCTGCGGATGGTTTTGAGGATCGCCTCGTATTCCCTGCGCAGCGCCTCCAGTTCAAGGCCGGTGAGCCTCTGCAGCCTCAGATCCAGAATCGCCTGCGCCTGAATGTCCGTCAGGCCGAAGCGATTCATGAGCTGCTCTTTGGCCTCTTTCGGGTTCTTGCTGGCGCGGATGATGCGGATGACCTCGTCGAGATTATTCACCGCGACCATGAGGCCCTCGAGGATATGCTCCCTCGCCTTGGCCTGCGCAAGCTCATACTTCGTGCGCCTTGTGATCACGCGCTTCTGATGGTCGATATAATAGGAAAGCATCGCCTTGACGCCCATCTGAACGGGGCGGCCCTCCGCGATAGCGACCATGTTCACGCCGAATGTGACCTGCAGATCGGAGTACTTGTAGAGCACGGACAGGATCTGCATCGGATCTACGTCGCGCTTGAGCTCAATCACAGCGCGCAGGCCCGTGCGGTCACTCTCGTCGCGGATATCGTGGATGCCGCCCAGCTGCACCTTCTTCTCCTCGCTGAGCTTGAGAATCTTCTCAAGCATCGCCGCCTTGGACACCTGATAAGGTACCTCGGTGATGACGATGAGCTTGCGCCCGGCAGAGCCATCCTCAATATGCACCTTCGCGCGCAGGGTCAGCTTGCCGCGGCCCGTCTCATAGGCACGCACGATCTCCTCGTTTTGGATCAGCCGGCCGCCGGTCGGGAAATCCGGCGCGGGCATCTTCTCCATGATCTCGGCAAGAGGCGCGTCAGGCTTGTCCATCAGCAGGATTGCCGCATCGATCGCCTCACGGATGCTGTGCGGCGGGATATTCGTCGCAAGACCGACCGCGATGCCGCTCGCGCCATTGACCAGCAGATTCGGATAGCGCGCGGGCAGCATGTCCGGCTCTTTGAGCGAGTCGTCAAAGTTGAAGCTGAAGGGCACGGTATCCTTGTCGATATCGCGCAGCATCTCCATGGCCAGCGGGGCCATGCGCGCCTCGGTGTATCGCATGGCGGCGGCGCTGTCGCCGTCGATGGAGCCAAAGTTGCCGTGGCCGTCCACCAGCACGCCGCGCAGGCTGTAGGGCTGCGCCATGCGCACCATCGCGTCGTAGACGGAGCTGTCGCCGTGGGGATGATATTTACCCAGGCAGTCGCCGACGATGCGCGCGCATTTCTTGTGCGGCTTGTCCGGTGTGATGCCCAGCTCTTGCAGCGTAAAGAGAATGCGACGCTGAACGGGCTTGAGGCCGTCCTCCACACGCGGCAGCGCGCGCTCGAGGATGACATGCTCCGCATAGGGGATCATGGAAATATGCATGACCTCTTCCATCGGCCGCTGGATGATCTCGTAATGCGGCGCGGCGGGCGTCTGGTCTGTGGTCTTTCTGCGTGCCATGTATAAGCAATCCTTTCAAAGGTTCGGTCGAAAGCCGGGGAGACGTTGGGGACGCCGGGCTGCCGCCCGGACCCACTTGGGGATTTCATCCCCAAACCCCTTCTTCCGCTTCGCGGCTGTGTTAAGCAATTCTGTCTTGATCCCTCCGCTGCGCGCATGCGCGCAGCGATGAAGGATCAAGGGATGAAATCCCTTGTCGGGGTTTTGGGCGGATAGCCCCAACGTCCCCCCGTTACCGCTTCCCCTCGCGCTCCAGGAACGTGTCGATTTTATTGAAATCCGCGTAGGTCGTGATGTAATCCCTGCGCGGCTCGACCTTGTCGCCCATCAGCAGCGTGACCAGGCGCTCGGCCTCGGCTACGTCCTCCAGCGTCACCTGCATGAGCTGGCGGTTTTCGGGATTCATGGTTGTATCCCAGAGCTGGCTGGGGTCCATCTCGCCAAGGCCCTTATAGCGCTGGATTGTGTAGCCCCTGCCGACGCTCGCCGTCACCTTGCTCAGCTCCTTGTCGTCGTAGGCATAGACAATCTTGTCGCCCTTGGCCACGCGGTACAGCGGCGGCATACCGATATACACATGCCCCTCGGTGATCAGCGGGCGCATATAGCGATAGAAGAACGTGAGCAGGATCGCGCGGATATGCGCGCCGTCCTGGTCAGCATCCGAGAGGATGATGACCTTGTGATACTTGAGCGCCTTGATATCGAAATCCTCGCCGATGCTCGTGCCCAGCGCGGTGATGATCGAGCGGAATTCCTCATTGGCCAGCACCTGATCGATGCGCTTTTTTTCAACGTTGAGCGGCTTGCCGCGGATCGGGAGGATCGCCTGGAAGCGGCGGTCGCGGCCCTGCTTGGCGCTGCCGCCTGCGGAATCGCCCTCGACAATGAACATTTCGTTTTGCTCGGCCTTCTTGCCGGTGCAGCTGGAGAGCTTGCCCACCAGCGGCGCGGCCTCGAGCTGGTTCTTCGCGCGGGCGACCTCTTTCGCCTTGCGCGCGGCCTCGCGCACCTTGCTGGCGCGCACGGCCTTTTCCACGATGCCCTGTGCCACGTCCTGATTCTTAAGATTCTCCAGATACTCGGTCATGCGCGCATAGACGAACGCCTCGACCGCCGGGCGCACCTCGGTATTGCCGAGCTTGCCCTTGGTCTGACCCTCGAACTGCGGATTGCGCACGAAGGTCAGCAGCACAGCCGTGATGCCCTCGCGGTAGTCCTCTCCCATGAGGTTGTTGTCTTTTTCCTTGATCGCGCCGACCTTGCGGGCATAGTCGTTAAGCGCTCTCGTAAAGCCCGCCTTGAAGCCCATCTCATGCGTGCCGCCCTCGGCGGTAGGAATGTTATTGACATAGGAGAAGATGCTCTCGGAGTAGTCGTCCGTATGCTGAAGCGCCAGGCAGATGCGCACATCCTCCTGCATGCCCTCGGCCATGACGATCTGCTCATACAGGGCGTTCTTGTCGCGGTTGAGATACTTCACATAATCCGAAAGGCCGCCCTCGAAGCAGAAGGTCTGCTCGCGCTTGCTTTCGTCCTTTTCGCGCTCGTCGACGAACACGATCTGAAGCCCGCGATTGAGATATGCCAGCTCGCGCAGGCGGCGGCGCACGGTCTCGGCATTGAATCTCGTCTCCTCGAACACGGTATCGTCCGGCATGAACGTGACGCGCGTGCCGTGGCGGCGGGTCGCGCCGATGCGCTCCAGCGCCGTAACGGCGCGGCCGGAGGCAATCTTCTTTTCGACCGGATCATAGTTGCTCTCAAAGCGCATGCGGTACTTGCCGCCGCCCGTGCTGACCTCGACGTTCAGCCAGCGCGAAAGCGCATTGACCACCGACGCACCCACGCCATGCAGGCCGCCGGAATAGCTGTAGTTCTCGTGATCGAACTTACCGCCCGCGTGCAGACGGGTGAAGATCATCTCCACGCCTGTGATGCCCAGTTCGGGATGAATATCCACCGGCATGCCGCGGCCGTCGTCCTCGACCGTCGCGCTGCCGTCCTTATGCAGCTCCACCCGGACGCTCCTGGCATAGCCGCCCAGCACCTCGTCGATCGCATTGTCCACGATCTCCCAGAGCAGGTGGTGCAGGCCGCGGGAACCGGTCGAGCCGATGTACATGCCCGGACGCATCCGGACGGCATCGAGACCCTCGAGCACCTTGAGCATGCTTGCAGAATACGTTTTCGCCATGAACAGAAGCCTCCCTTGTGATCATACAGCCTCTTATTTTAACAGATATTTTTCAGTTTTGCAAGAACTGGAACGTATGAGGATTGCATCCCCATGCCCCTGCCTGAGGGATTACAGTCCGGAGAACTCGCATAGTCGCGATGTTCCATCGCTCCTTGCGATTCTCCACGCTCCGCCTCGCTCAATGCGTCCACAGGACGCGCTCGGCTCCGGTGCCCCGGACCCCCTTCTTCCGCTTCTCGGCAGCTTTCAGCAAGTCTTGTTTGATTCCCTCCGCTGCGCGCAAGCGCGCAGCGAAGAAGGGTCAAGGGATGAAATCCCTTGTCGGGGTTTGGGGCGGACAGCCCCAACGTTCTCCCTAACGTTCTCCCCCGTATACGCTCCCCGCCTCCCGCGCATACTAGCCCTGATTCTTCCATAGAAAGCGAGGTTTTTCCATGTCCATCGGCATGATTGTCCTCATCGTGCTCAGCCTGCTGATCCTCTTTGGCGTCCTTCAGCGTGTGCTCGACCGCATGGCGCTCACAGACAGGCAGGCGCTTGCCATCGTCGCGGCGATTTTCATCGGTGGCTGGCTGCCCGAGATCGATCTGGGGCTGGTGACGCTCAACATCGGCGGCGCGGTGATTCCCCTGATCGTGTGCGTCTATCTCCTGCTGCATGCAGGAACGGCGAAGGAACGTATCCGCGCGCTCGTTGCGTCCTTCCTCACCGCAGCGGCGATATTTGCCCTCGGATTGCTGATCCCTGCCGATCCCGCTCAGATGCCCATGCTCGATCCGATGATCCTATACGGCGTGGTGGGCGGTCTGATTGCGTGGCTGCTGGGCCGCTCGCGCAGGAGCGCGTTCATCGCGGGCGTGCTGGGCGTGATCCTCGCCGACGTGATCACCGGCGTGTCGCTTCTCATGCGCGGCGTGGATCAGGTGATCCATCTGGGCGGCGCTGGCGCGCTGGACGCCGTCGTGCTCGCGGGCGTGATCGGCGTGCTATGCTGCGAGCTCTTCGGTGAAATCATTGAGCGGATCCAGACCGGAAAAGCAAACGCACCGCATGAAGATGGTGCAATTACAGGAGGCAGCCGCGCATGAAAAGAAAGCTCTTTTCCCTCTCTTTCCTCTTTGCGCTGCTTATGCTGCTTGTCCTGCCTGCAGAGGCCGAGGACGACAGCGCTATCCATACTGCCGTAGACGAACACGGCAGCGCCCTGTTCGCCATTGCGGGCGCAATCTCCGTGGGAGAC
>SVGO01000110.1 GCA_015056305.1 Clostridiales bacterium
ACGACGACGCTTGTGCTCGTTCCGCTTGCGGCGGCGTGCGGCGCGAAGGTCGCCAAGCTCTCCGGCCGCGGCCTTGGGCATACGGGCGGTACGCTGGATAAGCTGGAGAGCATTCCGGGCTGCAGCATCGATATTTCTCAGGAGGATTTCATCCGTCAGGTGCAGGAGATCGGCTGCGCGGTTATCGGCCAGACGCAGGATCTTTGCCCGGCGGACAAGGCGCTTTATGCGCTGCGCGACGTCACCGGCACGGTCGGCAGCATTCCGCTGATTGCATCGAGCATCGTCAGCAAAAAGCTCGCCAGCGGCGCGGGCGCGATCGTGCTGGACGTGAAGACGGGCTCTGGCGCGCTGATGCAGACGGTGGAGGAATCCATCGAGCTGGCGAAGGCGATGGTTGAGATCGGCGCGCAGGCGGGCAAGCCCATTCTCGCGCTGGTCACGGGCATGGATCAGCCGCTGGGCACGCACGTGGGCAACGCGCTGGAGGTCAAAGAGGCCATCGACATTCTTTCCGGACGTGCGAAAGGCGATCTGCTGACGGTCTCGCTGGAGCTGGGCAGCCGAATGCTGGTTGCCGCTGGCGTAGCTGAGAATGTGGAGGACGGAAAGGCGAGGATGCTTGCGGCGCTGGAAAGCGGCGCGGGCCTTGCCAAGCTGAAGGAAATGATCGCGGCGCAGGGCGGCGACGGACGCGTATGCGACGAGCTGGCGTATCTGCCGCACGCGGCGTATAAGCTCAGCGTTCCGGCGCCTGTTTCGGGCTATGTGGCGAAGATGGACACGACGGCCATCGGCTACTGCGCCCAGAGCCTGGGCGCGGGCAGGCAGAAGAAGACCGACGTCATCGATCCGGCAGTGGGCCTTGTCATGGATGTGCGCTTGGGCGATTACGTCGATGCGGGCGACAGCCTGGCGACGCTGTATCTGAATAAGCCCGAGCTGGCAGGCGGTGCGACTGCACGCATGCAGCAGGCGATCACGATCACCCAGGAGAAGCCGGAACTGCCGCCGCTGATCTATGCGGCGGTGTCGCGCGAGGACGTTGTGCGCGGATAAAAACGAAAGCTTAAAAAGGAAGAGATCATGGTTTCAGTTGGTTGGAAGAAAAAAACGCGGCTTTTGCTGCGTCATCTGCGGCCGGCGGCGTCGGCGTTTGCGATCGGCGTTGCTGCGTCGTTTGCGGCGACGATGCTGCGCACGGTGTTCACGCAGGTGATCCGCTTCACGGTGGATGGCGTGCTGCTGGGCGATGTGTCGGGCCTGCCTGCATGGTTGGCTGCGCTTGAGCCGGGGAAGATGCTCGCCGCGGCCTGCGCGTTGGCGGCGGTCGTGGCCGTGCTGGAGTTTGCGGTCGGATTCATCCATGACTCCTTTCTGCCCAAGGGCTCCGAGCGCTTTGTCAAGTCCCTGCGCGATTCGCTCTACAGTCATATTCAGCGCCTGCCCTTCAGCTGGCATGCGAAGAACCCCACGGGCGATATCATTCAGCGCTGTACCTCCGATGTCGAGGTTGTGCGCGCGTTCATCGCCGATCAGGTGGTGGAGTTTGTCAGCACGATCTTCCTCATCGCGGTGTACATGACGATGATGTTCACCATGAACGTCAAGATTGCGCTGCTGGCCTGCGCGTTTGTGCCGCTGGTCATCGGTACGTCCGTGTATTATCACGGGAAAATCGGCAAGAGCTTTACCGCGTTCGATGAGTCGGAGGGCGCGCTGTCCTCGATCGTGCAGGAAAACCTGACCGGCGTGCGGGTGGTGCGCGCCTTCGGCCGCGAGCGGGACGAGCTAAAAAAGTTCCGCACGCGCAACGATACGCATACCACGCTCTGGCTGAAGATGGGCCGTATGATGACGTCCTTCTGGACGTTCGGCGATACGGTCAGCTTTGTGCAGCTGTTTCTGGTGATTATCCTCGGCGTAAACATGTGCGTGAGCGGCGAAATCACGCTGGGCACGTATCTGGCGTTCATCAATTACACCAAGCAGATGAACTGGCCAGTGCGCGGCCTGGGCCGCGTGATCACCAACATGAGCAAGGTTGGCGTGTCGATTGACCGTCTGCTTTACATCATCGAATCCGAGGAAGAGCATGCGCCCGAGAATCCGAAGCAGCCGGATATGCACGGCGATATCTGCTTTGACCGCGTGAGCTTTGCTTATGAGGAAAAGCCTGTGCTGCGCGATGTGAGCTTCACGGTAAAGGGCGGTTCGACGCTGGGCATTCTGGGCGAGACGGGCAGCGGCAAGAGCACCATCGCGCTGCTCATGGCCAGGCTCTATGATCCCCAGCAGGGCGCCATCCGCATTGACGGCGTGGATCTGCGCGAGATGGATCAGAAACAGCTGCGCCGGGGCGTGGGCGTGGTGCTTCAGCAGCCGTTCCTCTTCTCGCGTACGCTTAAGGAAAATGTGATGATCGCTGCGCAGGATGCAACGCCTGAGCAGGTGGATGCCGCTGTGAAGGACGCCTGCCTGTATACCTCCGTGCAGGAGTTTAAGGAAGGTTATGATACCATCGTCGGCGAGCGCGGCGTGACGCTCTCCGGCGGACAGAAGCAGCGCACGGCGATTGCGCGCACGCTGCTCTCCGGCGCGCCGGTGATGGTGTTTGACGATTCGCTTTCCGCCGTGGACGCGAAGACGGACGAGGCGATCCGTTCGCGGCTGCGCGAGGCGGCAGGCGGCTCGACGCTCATCCTGATTGCGCATCGCGTATCCACGCTGATGCAGGCGGATCAGATCATTGTGCTGCGCGACGGCGAGATCATCGAGCGCGGCACGCATGACGAGCTGATCGCGCTGGGCGGCGTCTACGCGAAGACCGCGGCCATGCAGAGTGCAAGAGGGGAGGCGAGCGCAAATGGCTGATCGTCATCAGGCTGACAGCAAGGCGTTTTCCCTGAAGCCGTGGCTGAAGCTCCTGCCTGTTACCCGAAAGGCATGGCCGGCCTGCGCGCTGTCTATCATCTCTAATCTTCTGTTGGCGGGCATCGATTTCTATCTGCCGCTTCTGCAGAGTCAGGTTGTGGATGACTATATCACGGCGGGCACGCTGAATGGATTTGGCGGATATATCTTGAAATATGCGCTCATCGGCGTGATTCAGTTTATTCTGATCGTCCTGTATTTCAAAGGCTGCATGCAGTGCGAAGCGTATTCCTGCCGCGATTTGCGCGACGCGTGCTTCGTCAATCTGCAGAAGCTGAGCCTTGACTACCATAATACGACCAGCGCGGGCCACAATCTTTCCCGCGTGATGAGCGATACGAGCAAGATTGCGGAGATGATGGCATGGACCATCTCCGATACGCTCTGGGGCTTTGCGTATATCATCGGCGTGTTCTGCGTGATGGCGCGGCTGTCGTTTAAGCTCGCTGTCACGCTGCTGGTGATCGCGCCGGTGGTCGTGCTGCTCACGTTCTATTTCCAGAAAAAGCTGATCGTGCTCAACCGTCAGGTCCGCGCGGAACACTCCAAAATCACCGGCGGCTACAACGAGGGCATCATGGGCGCGAAGACGAGCAAGACCCTCGCGCTGGAGGATCAGCTCTGCGGCGAGTTCGAGGAGATCACGTCCCGCGCAGCGCGCGCAGGCATTCTGCATGCGCGCATGCGTGCGATCTATGTGCCGCTGATCGTGCTGTGCGGCACGCTGGCGGCGAGCGTCACGCTCTACCGCGGCGGTCGTCTGGTGCAGCAGGGTACAGTGACCTTGGGCGTGCTCAGTGCGTTTATGACCTATGCGACGGGCCTGTTCCAGTCCTTCCGCTGGCAGGCGGCGCGCATTTCCCAGCTGATTTCCCTGCAGGCGAATATCGAGCGCGTCAGCGGCTTGATTCATGAAACGCCGACCGTGACCGACAGCGCCGATGTGGAGCGGAGGTACGGCGACTGCTTTGAGCCCAACAAAGAAAACTGGGAAGCGATGCGCGGCGAGGTCACGTTCGAGGATGTGTCCTTTGCCTACCCGGACGGCGGCGAGGAGGTGCTCTCGCATTTCTCCATGCATGTTCCGGCGGGCAATACGATCGCCATTGTCGGCGAAACCGGCGCGGGCAAGTCGACGCTGGTCAATCTGGCATGCCGGTTCTACGAGCCCACGGGCGGACGCGTGCTCATTGACGGCGTTGACGTGCAGGCGCGCAGCCAGCTCTGGCTGCACAGCCATATTGGCTATGTGCTGCAGGAGCCGCATCTGTTCTCCGGCACGATCCGCGAAAATATCCGCTACGGCAGACCGGACGCCACGGATGCGGAGGTCGAAGAGGCGGCACGCGCTGTGAATGCGGACCGCATTGCCGCCAAGCTGCCCAAGGGCTATGATACGGATGTGGGCGAGTGCGGCGACAATCTCTCCACCGGCGAGAAGCAGCTCATCTCCTTCGCGCGCGCAATCATTGCCAGGCCGAAGATCTTCGTGCTTGACGAGGCGACCAGCTCTGTTGACACCGCGACCGAGCAGATGATCCAGCAGGCGACCAGGAAGCTTATGGACGGCACGACGTCGTTCGTCATCGCGCACAGGCTTTCGACCATCCGCCAGGCCGATACGATCCTGGTGATCGATCATGGCAAGATTGTCGAGCAGGGCACGCACGAAGAACTGCTTGAGCTGGGCGGCGCGTATCACAGCCTGTATACCACGCAGCTGAGCAAGCAGGAGAAGAAGAATATCTCTTGACTTTTTCATGGCGCAAGGCTATACTGTCTGTATCTGAAATGACGAAGAAGAGTAACCGTTTCAGGCTTGTCCAAAGAGAGATGCGCCGCCGGCTGAAAGCGCATCGGCAAAGCGAAGCGGCGAAGACCACCTTCCGATCGGGTCGCGAGGCGCGCGATACAGCGGCAAAGAGCACCAATCAGGGTGGAACCACGGGCAGATACTTTCCGCTCGTCCCTCGAGTTTTTTGAGGGACGGGCGTTTTTCGTCTCTCAGCAAAATGTCTTTGACAAGGAGAGGAAGCATTATGAAGATCATCTACAAGGACGGCACGACGGGCGAGTGCCCGCAGGAAGAAGAACTGCACGTCATCCGCCACACGGCGGCGCACATCCTCGCGCAGGCTGTGAAGAATCTCTATCCGCAGGCGCACTTCGCTTACGGCCCGGCGACCGAGAACGGCTTCTACTATGACGTCGATCTGGGCGATGTGAAGCTGGCCGACGGCGAGCTGGCCAAGATCGAGGCCGAGATGAACAAGATTGTCAAGGCCAATCTGCCCATCAAGGCGTTCACCCTTCCGCGCAACGAGGCGATCAAGCTCATGGAGGCGCGCGGCGAGATCTACAAGGTTGAGCACATTGGCGATCTGGCCGAGGATGAGGTCATCAGCTTCTATCAGCAGGGTGACTATATCGATATGTGCGTCGGCCCGCACCTGTGCTACACCAAGGCGCTCAAGGCGTTCAAGCTGACCCAGGTCTCCGGCGCCTACTGGAAGAACGACCGCAACAACAAGATGCTCACCCGCATCAACGGCACGGCCTTTGCCACCAAGGACGAGCTTGCCGCGCACATGACTGCGCTGGAGGAGGCCCGCAAGCGCGACCACAACAAGCTGGGCCGCGAGCTGGAGTACTTCACCACCGTCGAGAGCATCGGTCAGGGCCTGCCGATCCTGCTGCCCAAGGGCGCGCGCGTCATTCAGCTGCTGCAGCGCTGGGTGGAGGACGAGGAGCAGAAGCGCGGCTATCTGCTCACCAAGACCCCGCTGATGGCCAAGCGCGATCTGTATCGCATTTCCGGCCACTGGGATCACTATCTGGATGGCATGTTCATCCTGGGCGATCCGCATGACGAGGAGAAGGAGTGCTTCGCGCTGCGTCCGATGACCTGTCCGTTCCAGTATCAGGTCTATCTCAACCGCATGCGTTCCTACCGCGATCTGCCGATGCGCCTTGGCGAGACGAGCACGCTTTTCCGCAACGAGGATTCCGGCGAGATGCACGGCCTGATCCGCGTGCGCCAGTTCACCATTTCCGAGGGTCACCTCGTGCTGCGTCCGGAGCAGCTGGAGGAGGAGTTCGCCGGCTGTCTGAGCCTTGCGAAGTACATGCTCGAGACCGTCGGCCTGGCTGAGGACGTCTCCTATCGCTTCTCTCAGTGGGATCCGAGCAACACCGCCAAGTACGAGGGTACGCCGGAGCAGTGGGAAGAGGCGCAGAGCCTGATGGAGAAGATCCTGAACAAGCTCGAAGTGCCGTACTCTGTGGGCATTGACGAGGCGGCGTTCTACGGTCCGAAGCTCGATATCCAGATCAAGAACGTCTTCGGCAAGGAAGATACGCTCATCACCATCCAGATCGACATGCTGCTGGCGAAGAAGTTCGGCATGGAATACGTCGATACTGACGGCCAGAAGAAGAATCCGTACATCATCCACCGCACGTCTCTGGGCTGCTATGAGCGCACGCTGGCGTTGCTGATCGAAAAGTATGCCGGCGCGCTGCCGACCTGGATGGCGCCGACGCAGGTGAAGATCATGACCATCACCGAGAAGGGCGACGAGTGGGCGCGCGAGGTGGAGCGAGAGCTCTTCAGCCGCGGCATCCGCACGGAGCTGGATCTGCGCAACGAGAAGATCGGCTTCAAGATCCGTCAGGCGCAGCAGGAGAAGGTGCCCTACATGCTGGTCATCGGCGGCAAGGAAGCGGAGGACAAGATGGTCGCCGTGCGCAACCGCAAGGAAGGCGACCTGGGCACGATGACGCTTACGGACGTCGTCGCCAAACTCGAGGAAGAGATCCGCACCAAGGCGCACTGATCAGAGCTTTTCCAATTTCCTGCAAATAATTGAAAAAACTGCTTGACATCCGGGCGGCTTCGCTGTATACTAGCTGAGTACGAAGTAGAAGCCGCCCGCTTCTCGCCCGGCGCAATTGAGCAGCCGCGGCACATGGCATCCTTTTAGAATGTTAAGGAGCGGGTATGCTTGCCCGCTCTTTTTTGTGCTCAAAAGCACGAAGACTATTTGGAGGTGTATCGCAAACTATATGGCAGTAGATCTGATGATGAACGAGGAAATCCGCGACCGCGAAGTGCGAGTGATCGACCAGAACGGTGAACAGCTGGGCGTTATGCCGACCCGCAAAGCGCTTGAACTGGCCGAGGAGGCAGGCCTTGATCTTGTGAAGATTGTGCCTGGCGCCAAGCCGCCCGTCTGCAAGCTGATGGATTACGATAAGTACCGTTACGAGCAGTCCAAGAAGGAACGCGAGATCCGCAAGAATCAGAAGGTCGTCTCCATCAAGGAAGTGCAGCTCTCCGCCACGATCGAGGAAAATGACATCCAGACCAAGGCGAAGGCAGCGATCAAGTTCCTGCAGGGTGGAGACAAGGTCAAGGTTTCGATCCGCT
>SVGO01000010.1 GCA_015056305.1 Clostridiales bacterium
TCTGGCTGAAGATAAGGTTAGGGTTTGGGCATTCCCGCAGGGCCTGCTCGTGGTCAATCCGGACCGCTGCGTTGGCTGCCAGCGCTGCGAAATCAACTGCACCCTGACCAATGATGGCTGCTGCTCCAGCTACATCTCCCGCGTCAAGGTCACCCGCAACCTGTACTCCAGCCGCAACGGCAACGGCCTGTACACCGAGAATAACTGGGTGTACTTCCCGGATACCTGCCGTCAGTGCGAAGATCCGGCCTGCGGCAACGCTTGCCCGGTTCAGGCGATCTACGCCGACGAGAGCGGCATCCGCAAGGTTGATCAGGACAAGTGCGTTGGCTGCGGCGCCTGCACCGCTGCCTGCCCGTGGCATATGCCGACCGTCAATCCGGTGACCAAGAAGTCCTCCAAGTGCGTGATGTGCGGCGCCTGCGTCGAAGGCTGCCCGTCCGGCGCGCTCTCCATCATCCCGTGGGACAAGGTTTCCGCCGCTGCTCAGGCGATCTGATTGCAGCAACAAGAATAATATAGGAGGAATTCAACATGTCTGTTAAGAATGGCATCAACGGCTGGGCTGGTTCTGTGCTTCGCATTAACCTGACCACCGGTTCTATTACGACTGAAGATACGCTCCCGAAGTATAAGCCGTATATCGGCGGCATGGGCCTTGGCTACAAGGTCATCTGGGATGAGGTTCCGCTGACTGCTGATCCGCTCGGCCCGGAGGCGAAGGCTGTCTTCGCTGTCGGCCCGCTGACTGCTTCCGGTGTGCCGTGCTCCGGCCGTTGGAACGTTTCTTTCCTGTCCTGCTGGTCCAAGGGCTACTCTATCATCGACGCGCACATGGGCGGCCACATCGCGCATGCCTTCAAGTACGCGGGTTATGACGCCCTGATCCTGGAAGGCCAGAGCGACAAGCCGGTCTACATCAAGATTGATGACGATAAGGTTACCATCGAAGATGCTGCTCACGTTTGGGGCAAGGGCACCTTCGAGGCCAACGCCACCCTGACCAAGGAAGCTGGCGCTGAGTTCGACGTCGCCTCCATCGGTCTGGCCGGCGAGAACCTGGTTCCGTATTCCACGATGATCACCTCCTTCGGCAACTCCGGCGGCGCCGGCCTCGGCGCTCTGCTGGGCTCCAAGAAGGTGAAGGCTCTTGTCGTCCGCGGCACCGGCGCTGTCAAGATCGCCCGTCCGCTGGAGGTCAAGCTTCTGTCCAACTACATGATCAAGGATCTGGTTGGCGGCAACAACAACCACAACGTTCCGACCCAGCCGCAGTCCTGGTCTGAGTACACCGCTATGCCGGCCAACCGCTGGCAGGGTGGCCCGGGCGTCACCTGGGATAAGGCCCCGAATGGTCCGGTCGACACCGAAGAGCAGAAGCCGGGCGTCATCAATGTCGCCGCGATGCGCTGCCAGAAGGGCGTGTTCGACTTCGGCGCTGTGGCCGAGAAGTACACCGTCAAGGTTGGCGGCTGCTCTTCCTGCCCGGTCCGCTGCTATCAGGAGTATGACATGGATCCGCTGGCCGATTACGACCTGCCGACCCACGTCTCCAACACCTGCATGCCGATCATCTCTGGTAAGTCCATCTTTGCTGCCGGCAGCAACCTCCACGATTTCGTGGACGAGGGCGACTGCGGCATGGTTCTGGGCGGCGCGCTGTCCCGAGCGCAGGACGAGTATGGCGTCTGGTGCAACTACGGCAACCTGTACTCCGACTTCACCCGTTCCTACAATGACGGCATCTTCAAGGAGCACATGACCGAGGAAGAGTGGAACTCCGTCAACTGGCAGCTGATGCTCGACGGCGATCCGCGCTGGGCGTTCGAGTTCATGCGTCTGTGCGCTGAGAACTTCTCCGCGTTCGGCGTCATCGCTTCCGGTTCCTACCATATGTACAAGGAGTGGGGCCTGGACGACGCGACCAAGAACTCCGCCGGCAAGAACTACTACGACGAAGTGATCGGCTCCAACACCAACGTTTCCTACAACGGCTATCCGAAGCACCATGCTTCTGAGGATGCCTGGCAGTCCGGCCTGCTGTTCAACACCCTGTACAACCGTGACTGCATGATCCACCACCTGACCAACGTTTGCCGCTCCGGTTCTCCGTACGAAGAGGTCATTAAGCCGGTCATGGAGAGCTTCTTCGGCGAGGGCTGCGTGGACGCTCCGAAGGCGTACACTCCCATCAACGAGAACAAGGTCAAGCTGGCGAAGTGGGCGTTCCTGGGCAAGCAGTGGCATGACTCTTCCACGCTGTGCAACTGGATGTATCCGATGACCCTGTCTATCGCTCCGTATCGTGGATACAAGGGCGACCTCGACCTCGACGCGAAGTATATGAGCGCTGTTGTCGGCGAAGAGTACACCCGCGAGAGCATCGAGTTCGACTGCGAGCGTATCTCCAACCTGCTGCGCGTTATGACCGCTGTGTCCTTCAACCTGCGTCTGGGCAGCACCAACCTGCGCAAGGATCACGACGCGTATCCGGCGTGGCTGTTCGACAAGGAGCCGGACTTCAAGGCCTTCGAGCAGGGCACCGTCAAGATGGATCGCGAAGACATGGAGAAGGGCCTCGATATGCTCTACACCATGATGGGCTGGGACGTCGAGACCGGTATCCCGACTCGCGAGACCCTCGAGAAGTTCGATCTGCAGGACTGCGCCGACAAGCTGGCTGAGCTGGGCCTGCTCAAGTAATCCGAATCTGATCTCCAAAAATCAGGAATCGATGGGAGGAATCGTCAGATTCCTCCCATTTTCTGTTCCGATAGATTCTGAGAAAGAGGTGCATGCTTATGCTGTTTGGCCGCCGTAAACCCGGCTTTGCCAAGGAAGTGGAGCTCAAGCCCGAAGATATATCCAATGAGTTTTCCGATCGCAATGATCCGGCCCGCCAGGACCAGAATCCGAAGTTTGAAAAGGAAGAGATGGCAGCTGCTGCGAATGCTGTGATCGATGGTACTGCGCAGTCCGCTATCCAGCCGAGCAAGGATGCCCCGGTCGACGTGTTCGAGTACATGGATTCTCTCCCGGAAGTTCATGATCCTTTTGAGCCCAGCGAAGATCCGATGATCGAGGATCCGACGCTTGGTCCGGATTACACCCAGCTCAAGGAGGGCGAGATTCTCGCCAACTACATCCGCGAGCGCACGATGTCCGTGAACCTGACCCCGCGCAAGGAACTCGAGGCGGAAGATCCGACGATTGCCGATACAATCGAAGAGATGCTCTCGCTCGAATCCTGCCAGGATATCCGCATTGTGAAGGGCCAGAAGGATGAGTATTTTTATTCCTTCAGCTACATGGCCAAAAATTATGCCATGATTGCGATGCTGGTTTATGAAAAGGATATTCCGCATACCATTGCGCACATGGTCCGCTTTAATTGTAAGACCTATCCGGCGCCGTCTCCGGTGGAGTATTTTACCCGTCATCCGTTCAGCTACACCAAGCCGCAGCTTGATCATGCGATCCGTATGATTCAGCAGAACGAGGCTTATAAGGATATCAAAGTGCTCACCACCTGGAATGGTCATCAGTATCTCTACTCTGAAGATGTGATGACCAAGAAGTACGCACAGGTTCTCGCCGATGATGCGGAGACCAGCGAGGCTGATCGTCGTTGATTCTGAATCTTCATAAAATGAATCCGCTTCCTGCAGCCAGGAAGCGGATTTTCGTATTATTTGAATTCGTTGATCAGTTGCTCGAGCAGCACGTCCCGATTTTCGCTTGTAACGGTGATGATAGTCACGTCGTCACGTTCGGTGATCGAAGTTACATGCTCGGAACAGCATTTCTGCAGAACGCCCAAAACGCGTTTGCTGGAATCTAAACAGGTGTAGATTTGCCTGATAAAGGTGCTTGCGTCACGCTCAAGACGGCCAAGCTCATCCATCAGAATGAACGGGGCAGAGGATGTAAGGCTTTCTTCCAGAATGCGTACGCCGTTTTCCTCGAAAACGGGCAGCACAGGAACGCTTCTTTTTTCGCCGACACGCGCGCAGCAGATGCAGTCGTTCTCATACGGCGGCATATTCACGCGTCCGTGCAGCGTGAAGCCGCGGCGCTCGCCGCCCAAATAGAAAGCCTGCGTTTCAAAACCGGTGCAGTCGATTTTCTTTGCCTCAATCAGCTTGCGCAGAAGAGTGGACTTTCCAACCTGCTTGTCTCCGGTCAGAAATACGTGACGGCGAAGAGGCGGTAGCTTACTCGCCATCGGCGGCCTCCTGCGCCCAGGAGAGAACCATGGCACGCTGCTCGGCCGTCAGCGTGATTTCCTTGCCTTCAAAGAGCACCTGCAGAGACTCTTTTTTCTGCTTTTTTTCGTGGTGATGGCAGCCGCACTGACAGAAGCCGTCATCCGTTACGCCTGCAACGGGCGGCAGCGGCTCGTCGAGCAGCGCGCAGGGCATGATATCCGGAATCTTGGCGTCGATGTAATCGAGAAGCGAACCCGCATCGGTGAGCGCATTGAAGCGGGGCAGCGGGAGGTCGATTTCCGGCTTTTCGCTGATGCGGCCGGCAAAAGCCAGCGTACGGCCGTTCATGCGCATGAGCGCATCCTCTTCCAGATGCGCGCAGACGATACGCGGAACGGGCGCGAAGTAGTCGCCCTCCAGCAGCACATAATCACAGCCCTTGTAGGCTTCCAGTACCTTGGAAAGCGGAAGCGCTTCGGGATAGAGGAACGTGGTTTCAAACTTTGCGCGCGCGCAGACCAGTTCGCTGCCGGCGCGGCGATGCTTTGCCGTATTGCTGGTCGATTTGTCCATGGAGAACGTCGGACAGAACACCGTTTTGCACGTACCCACCTTCTTGCCACGGCGGCGGATCTCCTCGATCAGCGAGGTGACCGTACTGGTCTTGCCGGACTTGCGAATGCCTACGATGGTAATAATCTTCATAATCAGCCTCTATATCATCACAAATTGTTGATTCGTTGATGTAAAGCGTTGTCAAACGATTCACAAATGCTCTGATTATTATATCGTCATGCGTGAAAAAAGTAAAGGCTTCCGTCCAATTTACACGTTTTCGCCGGCAACATATGTCTGCCTGATCGGAATCTTATGAATCCACTCCGGATCGGTTTCGAATGGATCGATGCCCAGCACGACAAAGTCGGCAAGCATGCTTTCATGAATCTGACCTTTGATGTCGGATTCAAAGCTGGCGTATGCACCGCCGGCGGTGAAGCTGAGCAGTGCTTCGCGGAGGGTGAGCGCTTCGTGAGGCAGATAGGATTGATTGTCTTTTCGCGTAACAGGCTTTCTGGTTACGGCGCATTGTATGCCGGTCATGACGTCCGGCGGCTCCACAGGGCTGTCCGAACCGCTGGATAGCGTGACGCCCAGACGAAGCAGGGAAGCGGCGGGATAGGCCTCGTCTGCGCGTGAGCCAAGGCGGGGATAGACAATCTTCGTGTCGTAATCCAGGAAAATCGG
Organism: Clostridiales bacterium; assembly: GCA_015056305.1. GTDB lineage: Bacteria > Bacillota > Clostridia > Christensenellales > Aristaeellaceae > Ventricola. The sequence continues at coordinate 5,454 of SVGO01000010.1, forward strand.
CTGGATATAGGCGTGCATATCCAGCGCCTTCATGCGCTGCGCTTGCTTGTGATTGAGAATCTGGGCATGCACAATGCCGTGGCGTGCGTCCTCTCTGGGCTGGATACTCTGCGCCAGTTCAATGGCATTCAGCACGCGATCAGCAGCGCCGTCGCCGATGGCATGAATGGCAACCTGCATGCCGCTTCGATGCGCGATGTCAATGAGCTCGTTGAGCGCTTCCTGCGAATATGTGGCGATGCCGCAGGTGTCCGGCGCGTCGGAATAGGGCGCATTCAGATATGCCGTTCTCGAGCCGAGGGAGCCATCGCCGATCAGCTTCAGCGGTCCGATGCGGAACCATTCGTCGCCCCAGCCTGTCCGATATCCCTGCGAGAGAAAGCGAAGAAGCGTTTCCCGGTCGGCAAGCAGGCATTGCTCCGTCACGCGTACAGTCATTGCACCTTCGCTTTTCAGCTCCAGATATGCGGCGATGACCTCTTCAAACGGCGCTTTGGTCGAGGAGAAGTCGTCGGTCTGAACGGATGTGATGCCAAAGTGATTCACATGTGCCATAGCAAGCAGGAGGCTTTGCTTGAGCTGCGTTCTGTCCGGTGCTGGAATGATGTTTGTTACCAGATCCAGTGCATTTTCTTCCAGAACGCCGTTGGGAAGTCCCGCTTCATCTGTCACCACTCGGCCGCCGGCGACTACGGGCGCTTCGGCGTCAATTCCGGCAAGCTCGAGCGCACGGCTGTTTGCGATTGCCACGTGACCGCATGCGCGCGTGATCAGGCAGGGTTTGTCCGGGCAGACAGCATCCAGATCATCGCGGGTCGGATAGCGCACTTCATCGGTAAAATAGTCCTGATTCCAACCTCTTCCGAGGATCCATTCTTCGTGCGGATGCTGATTAACGTATTCGCACAGCTTGCGAAGCATGCCTGCAAGGGAATCCGTCTCCGGAGCAAGCTGCGCCTGCGTGAGCATGCAGCCAAGGCTGAGCAGATGCATATGTGAATCGTTGAATCCGGGGCAAACAAACTGGCCGTTCAGATCGATCTGTTCAGCGTTAGGAAAGGCACAAAGCGCCTCCTTACGCGTACCTACAAAGGCGAACCTCCCCGCATCGACGACGAAACACTCGGCGTTTCGATCGTCTGCCGTGAAAATTCTGGCATTGATATAGCATTTTGACATGGAATCATCCCTTTATTCAGACATTCATTGATGATAGTATACGGCATTTCTGTCCCGGATTCAATCCTTCCTTGCCATGCGCAATCCTTTGCGATATAATAATAACACTATATTTTGAAAGGGGCGGGCCGAGTGGCGGATATGGAGTCCATTTGCGCAAGGCTCTGCCTGCTGACCCGTGCTGCCTGGCGTGAGGGCCTGCCTTCTCCGCTGACGCGCTCCAATGTTCGCAAAATGCTTCGCCTTGGCGCACTCAGCGGTTTGACGCTCCGCCATGTGCCCGAGATCAAGGAAGAATACTATGAGCGTGCTCAGATGCTGCTTTCGCGCTCTTCTGAGGTTTATGAGGCGGTTGAGCGCAGCATGGCGAAAGGATATACGGTGATTCTTCCTTCGGATGATGATTGGCCTGTTAATCTGTTTGCGCTTGGGCAGCACATGCCGCAGTTTCTATTTGTTCGCGGAAACAGGGCGCTTTTTTCTAAACGCGCCGTTTCTGCGGCAGGCAGCCGCGAGATCGATGAGCATACAGAAAAAATCGCACACCTGATCGGTAAAGGCATTGCTGAAGAAGGCTATTCTCTGATCTGCGGCGGCGCATGGGGCGTGGATACGGCTGTGCAAAGTGCGTGCCTGAAGCACGATGGTGCATTGATTCTGGTTCCTGCCTATCCATGTCATGAGTTGCTTCGTCAGAAATACCTGCGCGATGCACTTGAACGGCAGAAGCTGCTCATTGCCTGCGATGCATGGCCGGAAGAACGCTTTTCCGGTCAGAAGGCCTTAACACGAAATCATTCGATTTATGCGCTGGGCGATGCGGCCATTGCTGTTGCTTCACGCAATGGGACTGGCGGCACTTGGCAGGGCGCTCAGGCATGCCTTCGTGCCGGATATACGCCTTTGTTTGCGGTTAATGAGATGGGCTCGGATTTTGATGGAAACCGCGTGCTGATTGAGCGTGGTGCGAGAGCACTTAACATGTCCCGGCCGATTGGCGAGCAGTTGTTTTCGTGCGAGGTGTGAAATGTTGACAAGTATTCCGCCTATCCCGCTGCGTGAAGCGCTTCATGGTCTTGGCTGGCGTGGTCAGCCTGTTGAAGAAGGAATTCTGGATTCGCTTCAGGAAATGATCGATGAGGTTCGAAAGGAACTTAGACCTCGTGTCATCATGCACCGCTTTGCGCTTCTTTCCAGTCATCGATTGGAAAACACTGTGTTCACACCAATGGGATGCGATATGAATAAGTTGCTGGATAATTGCGATGAAGCTGTGTTAATGGCAGCGACGCTTGGTGCGCAAAGCGAGCGAATGTTGATCAGGCGACAGGCAGGTTCAAGTACGGACGCACTGCTGATGGATGCTGTTCTCAGCGCCGCAATTGAGGCTGTGTGTGATGCCCAGGAAACGTCGCTTCGCACCGAATGTGAAGCACATGGCCTGTATTTGACAGACCGGTTCAGCCCAGGCTATGGAGATATGCCGCTGGAACAGACAAAAGAAATCTGCAGCGTGCTTCAGACGGATAAAACGATCGGTCTTACCGTATCAAAGAGCGGCATCATGATCCCCAGAAAATCGGTGACGGCCGTCATGGGCATCAGTAGGATGCCGCAAAAGCACAGGCCTTCCCGATGCATGATGTGCAGCATGAAGGAAACATGCGCGCTGAGGGAATGCAAATGAAGACAATGCTGCTAGACAGAGGAGAGGGAAAGACGATGTATACGCAGGAGATTACCATTCTGGATGGCGCAATGGGTACCATGCTTCAGCAGGCAGGGCTCAAATTGGGCGATCGGCCTGAGACGCTGTCGATTACTGCGCCTGATGTGGTTGAATCCATTCAAAGGCGTTATGTCGAAGCAGGCTCCAGGCTTTTGCTCGCCAATACCTTCTGTGCGAATGCCCATAAGCTCTCGGGTACTGGCTTTGGGGTTGAGGAAGTCGTTGCTGCATCGATTGCCGTTGCAAAGCGTGCCGCTGTCGACACAGATGCCAGGGTGGCGTTGGATATCGGACCGATCGGCGAACTGCTTGAGCCGCTGGGTACGCTCAGCTTTGACGAGGCGTACAACCTCTTTGCCCAGATGATTCGTGCTGGCGTTGCAGCTGGCGCTGATGCCGTATTTTTTGAAACGTTTTCCGATCTGAACGAGCTGCGTGCCGGCGTGCTGGCTGCAAAGGAGTGTTCAGATCTGCCGATTTTTGCTTCGATGACATTTGAGCAATCCGGAAGGACGTTCCTCGGCGTACGTGCAGACTGCGCGGCAATGACGCTCTCTGCGCTCGGTGTGGAGGCTTTGGGCGTCAATTGTTCTCTTGGACCAAAGGAAGTTGCGCCGATTCTGCGCATGATGCGTGATGTGACGAACCTTCCGCTGATCCTCAAGCCCAACGCAGGACTTCCGGATCCGGCTACAGGAGAATACAACACTACGTCCGAGGCGTTTGCGGCGTCCTGCGCGGAGTTGTTGGATATCGGCGCGGCTTATATCGGCGGATGCTGCGGCACATCGCCAGAATACATTGCAGCACTACGTACTGCCCTTGTGGGAAAACGGGCTGTGTGGGAGAAAAAGAGAACCTATGGAATCTGCTCTGCAAGCGAGCTTTGCGCCTTTGGACAGGGCGTGCGCGTGATTGGCGAAAGAATCAACCCGACCGGCAAAAAGCGCTTTCAGCAGGCGCTTCGCGAAGGCGACATGAATTACATCGTCGCGCAGGCGATCGAGCAGGAAGAGGCCGGTGCACAGATTCTGGACGTCAATGTCGGTCTGCCCGGCATTGATGAAGCTGAGATGATGCGGCGCGTTGTGACGGCGATTTCTGGTGCCGTGTCGCTGCCGCTGCAGATCGACTCCTCCAATCCTGCGGCGATCGAGGCGGGTCTGCGCGCTGCGCCGGGCAAGTGCCTGATCAATAGTGTCAATGCATCCAAAGCTTCGATGGAGAGTGTACTGCCCCTTGCAAAGAAATATGGAGCGGCGATTGTTGCGCTGACAATTGGTGAAGCAGGCCTTCCGTCAACCGTTGATGAGCGACTTGAACTTGCCGGAAAGATTATCTCCAGCGCGGAAAGCATGGGCATCGACCGGCGGGATATCGCAGTGGATTGCCTGACGCTGACCGTCTCGGCTCAGCAGGATCAGGCGGCAAAGACGCTGGAGGCGCTGCGTTGTATTCGAAATGAATGGGGGCTTGAAACGGTTCTGGGCGTATCCAATATCTCGTTTGGCTTGCCGCAGCGTCAGATTGTCGCGCAGGCATTCCTGACGCAGGCAATCTTCGCCGGTCTGACGCTTCCGATCATCAATCCCAATCAGAAGGAAATGATGGATACAATCAGCGCCAGCCGTGTGCTTAGCGGTGAGGACGTTTCCTGCGAGGCATATATTCAGCGCCACGCGCAGATCAAGCGAGAGGAAAGCAAACCGGGGTTGTCGGGTACGGAGCAGATGAACATTGCCGAGGCGATTGCAAAGGGCATGAAAGCGGAGGCACAGTCAATTGCCAGAGAGATGCTCAAGGATATTGCGCCGCTTGATCTGGTGGAGCAGCATCTGATTCCGGCATTGGATCTTGTCGGCGCGCGTTATGAAAGCCAGCAGATTTTCCTGCCGCAGCTCATGAATGCCGCCAACGCATCCGGCGCAGCGTTCGACGAGGTCAGAAAGGCGATGTCTTCCGGCGGTGAACCGACGAAGGGGAAGGGCCCGATTGTTCTGGCTACCGTCGAAGGCGACATCCACGATATCGGCAAGAACATCGTGAGAACCGTTCTGGAAAACTATGGGTTCCATGTGATCGATCTGGGCAGAGATGTTCCGGCGGAAAAGGTGCTCTCTGCTGTGCGTGAGCATCAGGCTAAGCTCATTGGTCTTTCTGCTCTGATGACGACGACGGTTCCGAGCATGCAGCGGACGATTGAGCTGCTGCGCACTAAGGGCGTCAACGTGCCGGTGATTGTCGGCGGCGCTGTGCTGACGCCGGATTACGCCAGAGAGATTGGCGCGGATTATTACGCAAAAGACGCCAAGCAGTCTGCGGATATCGCTAAAGAAATCCTGGGATGAGCGGAGGAATGAGTATGGACGCACAGGCGGTGCGCAATCTTCTTGCAGACGGTATGCTGCTTTTTGACGGAGCAACTGGCACTTACGCCAAATCGATGCCGGATTGGCCGGAAGGTGCGGTGGAACTCGCTTGCATAAGCAGCCCACAGAAGGTTCGTCAGCTGCATCGGGCTTATCTAGACGTCGGCTGTAGTGCCATCAAGACCAATACCTTTGCGGCGCATGTCGGTCTGGCGGCTGAGAATGAAGATATGCAGCGCTCAGTCATTGCAGCCGCTGTCGCAGCGGCTCAATCTGCTGCACAGGGACGTGCCGCGGTCTTTGCGGATATCGGTCCTGCTCCTGTGTCCGCTGATGCTGCTTATGCATATGTGCAAATGGCGGATTACTTCTTGGATTGCGGCATCTCCTGTTTCCTTTTTGAAACGATGCCTGCCCTTGATGGCATTGCTGAAGCTGCTGCTCATATCCGAACGAAGAATCCGCAGGCATTTATTGCCGTGTCGTTCGCGGCGGACCCGGATGGCTTCACGCGTGCAGGAGAACATGCCGCTTCGTTGATTGCCCAGATGGATGAATGTGATGCTGTGGATGCAGTTGGCTTAAACTGTATCTGCGGTGCGTATCATCTGCAGCGGCTGATTGCAGGTCTGCCGCGCACGAAGAAGCATCTGCTGGCCATGCCGAATGCGGGCTATCCGCATGTGATCGATGGCCGTACATATTACGATTCCGATCCGATATATTATGCGCAGCAGGTCATCAAATGTGTCTCGCATGGTGCGAAGATTCTGGGCGGCTGCTGCGGCACGACGCCGGAGCATTTGAGGTGCATTGCATCTTCGCTGAAAAAGGTCGACAGGAACAGCAGTGTCAAAACAGAAACGGAGCAAGGAAAGAATGAGCGCGGATGCAGAAGCAGGGTGGCGCAGAAGTTGTCCCGCGGCGAGAGGGTGATTCTTGTTGAGCTGGATCCGCCTCGCGACTCGGGTATTGCGGCTTTCCTTGATGGAGCCAAAAGGCTAAGCGGCGGCGGTGCGGACGCAGTGACCATTGCGGATTGCCCAATCGGCCGCGCAAGAATGGATTCCAGCCTTCTCGCCTGCAAACTGAGCCGCGAGCTTGGCATCGAAGCGATTCCGCATATGACCTGTCGTGACCGAAATGTCAATGCGACGAAGGCGCTCTTGCTCGGCCTTTCGATGGAGGGCGTTCGCAATGTTCTTGCGGTGACAGGTGACCCTGTGCCGACAGATGATCGGGACAGCGTTAAAGGCGTTTTTCAGTTTAATTCGCGCGTGCTTGCGCGCTTTGTTCACAGTCTTTCGCAGTCCGGGGAGACCGAGCCGTTCTTCCTGTGCGGCGCATTGAATATCAATGCGGTCAACTTCGACGCAGAACTTGAGAAAGCACAGAGTAAGGAAGCCTGTGGCGTTGAAGCTTTTCTGACTCAGCCTGTGCTCAGCCGGCAAGCTGTAGAGAATATCAAACACGCCCGAAACATGCTGAAGGGAAAGATTCTTGGCGGTCTGTTCCCGGTAGTCAGCTGCAATAATGCGCGTTTTCTTCAGAGTGAGGTCGCGGGTATTACAGTGGATGATCGTGTGGTTGCGGCTTATGATGGTCTTGACAGGGCGCAGGGGGAAGAACTTGCCGTTCGCCTTTGCCGTGACGCAGCGCAGCAGATTGAGCCTTACGTCGATGGCTATTACATCATGACGCCTTTTCAGCGCGTGGAGCTTGTCTGCCGCGTGATGAAAGAGATTCGGAGAGTATGATCTAAAGCGGAAAGCAAAGCGCAGGTTTTGCTTTCTGCTTTTGCGTCTTGTCAGTAGGCAATATCAACAGAAGCGCAAGGGAAGATTTTCCTTAAAAAGGGCTTGAATCAATAGCATTTTTGTGCGATAATCTGAAATGGTATGTATGTTTATAGAAAGATGACAACCTCAAAAAGGAGAACCGGAAAGCCATGATCGCAACCCAGAATATCTCGCTCTCTTACAGCGGAAAGCCGCTCTTTAAGAATGTCAACATCAAGTTTACCGCAGGCAACTGCTACGGCATTATTGGCGCCAACGGTACCGGCAAGTCGACTTTTCTCAAGGTGCTCTCCGGCGAACTGGAGCCGACCACGGGCGACGTCGTGATTACGCCCGGCGAGCGTATGGCCGTTCTGAAGCAGAACCACTTTGAGTTTGATGAATATGAAGTCCTGACCACGGTTATTATGGGTCATAAGCGCCTGTATGAAATCATGAAGGAGAAGGACGAGCTCTACTGCAAAGAAGACTTCACCGACGAAGATGGCGAGCGTGCCAGCATTCTGGAAGGTGAGTTTGCCGAGCTGGATGGCTGGAATGCCGAAAGCAATGCGGAAATGATCCTCACAGGTCTTGGCATCAGCCTGGATCTGGAGCACACCCTGATGAAGGATCTGGACGGCAGCCAGAAGGTCAAGGTCTTGCTTGCACAGGCGCTCTTTGGCAGCCCGGATATCCTGCTGCTTGACGAGCCGACTAACTATCTGGATATTCAGTCCGTTCGCTGGCTGGAGAACTTCCTGCTTGATTTCCCGAATACCGTTATCGTCGTTAGCCACGACCGTCACTTCCTGAACAAGGTCTGCACGCATATCTGCGATATTGACTTTGGCAAGATCCAGATGTACGTCGGCAACTACGACTTCTGGTACGAGTACACTCAGATGGCTGCGCGCCAGCAGAAGGACATCAACAAGAAGAACGAGCAGAAGATCAAGGAACTTCAGGCGTTCATTCAGCGCTTCTCTGCCAACGCCAGCAAGAGCAAGCAGGCGACCAGCCGCAAGAAGCTGCTGGACAATCTGCAGATGGAAAACTTTATGCCGTCTTCCCGCCGTTATCCGTACGTTTCCTGGAAGCCGGATCGCGACATTGGCAACGATCTGCTGACGGTGACCAATCTCTCCAAGACGGTCAACGGCCGCAAGGTGCTCAACAATATCTCCTTTGTGCTGACCCCGGGCGATAAGGTCGCTTTTGTCGGTACGGATGAGCTTGCCCGCACGACGCTCTTCCAGATTCTCATGGGCGAGATGGAGCCGGACGAGGGCAGCTTCAAGTGGGGCGTGACGACCTCTCAGAGCTATTTCCCCAAGGACAATGGCGCGTATTTTGACAACTGTGAATACAATCTCATCGACTGGCTGCGTCAGTTCTCTGTGAGCCAGTATGAGAGCGATATCCGCGGCTGGCTGGGCCGCATGCTCTTCTCCGGCGAGGACGCGCTCAAGCGTGCCAAGGTGCTCTCCGGCGGCGAGAAGGTTCGCTGCATGCTGGCGCGCATGATGCTTTCCGGCGCGAACGTGCTGATTCTTGACGAGCCGACCAACCATCTGGATCTTGAGTCCATCACTGCGCTCAACAAGGGTATGATCGAGTTCACCGGTTCCATGCTCTTTGCGACCCAGGACCACGAATGTATCCAGACGGTTGCCAACCGCATTATGGAGCTTCTCCCGGGCGGCCTTGTTGATCGCCGTGAGAGCTACGACGACTATCTGGACAGTGAAATCGCCAAGCAGCAGCGTGAAGCACTGATGAATGCCTGAATTCTACTGGATACGAATCGGATATACGGCAGAATCCCTGATTGATGTACGTTAAGGCATAGAAAGGGGAAATCAGCCGTGGAGAGTATACGCTGCGAAAAGGTGCTTAATCTTGCGAACGCATTGACCATCATACGCATTCTGCTTTTGCCGGCGATTGTATGGCGCTTTTGCCGAGGTGATATGTATGGCGCGCTGGCGATTTATCTGGCAGCGATGCTTACCGACGTTGCCGATGGTTTCGCCGCAAGAAAGCTCCGGCAGATCACAGCGCTTGGCAAGCTTCTGGATCCGCTTGCCGATAAACTTAGTTTGCTTACGCTGCTGGGATTGTTTTCAGCGGCAGGCCAGATTCCGGCTTGGATTCTAGCCATCGTCGTGCTCAAGGAAATCATTCTGATCGTAGGCAGCTACGCTGCTCTTCGCGAAGGGATTGTCGTTTATGCATTGCCCATCGGCAAGCTTACGACGCTTGCATTTGTGCTTTCGATGACGGCCCGGTTTCTTGGGTATGGTTTTGCGGCAGATATCCTTCTTGGAGCGTTTGTTCTTCTGTCGCTTGCAGCGCTGGTATGGTATAGTATCGTGCTGATGGATAAACGAGAGCTCGAAGACGCAGCCGTATCATGACGTGCAAACAGGCCGTATCCGATTCTGGATACGGCCTGTTTTTTCTATGAAAAGGATCATCTTGTATTATGTGATCAGACTAAACTGTTTCAGCAGTATCTGTAGCTTGCTCCGTTCCGGCTCTTCCATAGGCGTCAGCGGCAGGCGCAACTCATCGTGAATAAGGCCCATCATGGCAAGTGCCGCCTTGGCTGGAATCGGACTGACTTGGGAAAAGAGAAGGTTGATCAATGGGAGAAGTGCGAACTGCATGTTTCGTGCGTCGTCGTAGCATCCATTCAGACACGTATGGATCAGCGCCTTTGTCTGCATCGGAACAATGTTGCTGCATACGCTGATGGCGCCACGCGCGCCCAGTGCCATCAGCGGAAGGATTAAATCGTCGTTTCCGCAGTAGATGGTGCCTTTACCGCCTGTGGATTGAAGAAGTTCTGCTGCAAAAACAACTGAACCGCTGGCTTCTTTGAGTCCTGCAGCATTCGGATGAGTAAGCAGCGCAGAGGCTGTCTTAGCAGTTAGGGATACGCTAGTGCGTCCTGGAACATTGTATAAGATGGTCGGAAGATCACATGCATCCATAATCGAACTGAAGTGCCGGATCAGGCCTTCCTGCGTGGCCTTGTTGTAGTATGGTGTGACGCATAGTTGGCCGCTTGCGCCGAGCTTCTTGGCCTGAAGGGCATATTCTATGGCGCGCTTTGTATCGTTAGAGCCTGTGCCAATGATGACCGGAATACGATCGCAGGCAAGCTCCACACCGGTCTGTATGATCTCCTCGCGCTCAGTTATGGTCATTGTGCAGGGTTCGCCGGTTGTCCCCAGCAGAACCAGTGCGTCAATCCCGGCGTCAAGTTGGATCTGAATCAGTCTGCGCAAAGCTGGAAGATCGATATTTCCATCCGGGAGAAATGGCGTGACAAGCGCCGTGGCGCAGCCAGAGAAAAGAGGGCAGTGGGATGCAGACACAAGGCATTCCTCCTGATCGATATACAAAAGCCGCCGTATGAAGAAAACAGCTTTCTCAAGTGTTTCCGACATACGGCGGTAATTATGCAGATTCAGATTATTTCTTGGGAATATAGCCCTGAGCGCAGAGCTGCTCGGCAATCAGCACAGCGCCGCCCGCAGCGCCTCGAAGCGTGTTGTGAGACAGGCCGACGAAGCGCCAATCGAAGAGGGAGTCTCCGCGCAGACGGCCCATGGAAACGCCCATGCCGCGCTCAAAGTCGCGATCCAGTTTCGTCTGCGGACGATTGTCTTCCTCACAATACTGGATGAAGGGATGCGGCGCGCTCGGGAGATTCAGCTTTTGCGGCACACCCTCGAAGCTGCGCCAGCGCTCGATGATCTCGTCTTTCGCAGCAGGTTTTTCGAAGCTTGCCCAGCAGGCGGCCATATGGCCGTCGGCAACTGCAACGCGAATACAGTGCGCGCTGATGATCGGCGCCTTGGCCGGGACGATCACGCCACCCTCGACCTTGCCCCAGATCTTCAGCGGCTCAAGCTCGCTCTTTTCTTCTTCGCCGCCGATGTAGGGGATGACATTATCCACCATCTCCGGCCAGCGCTTGAAGGTCTTGCCTGCGCCGGAAATCGCCTGATAGGTGGAAACCACCACACGGGTCGGGTTCAGATCCTTGAGCGCAGTCAGCGCCGGAACGTAGGACTGAATCGAGCAGTTGGGCTTCACCGTGACAAAGCCGGTCCTGGTGCCCAAGCGCCTGCGCTGATATTCGATGACGTCGGCATGCTCCGGGTTCAGCTCCGGGATGATCATCGGGACGTCCGGTGTGCCGCGATGCGCAGAATTGTTGGAAACAACGGGGGTTTCGGTCTTCGCATACGCATCCTCCAGCGCACGGATTTCATCCTTCTTCATGTCAACCGCGCAGAAAACGAAGTCGACCTGGCTGGTGACCTGCTCGACATTCGCAGCGTCAAGCACGGTGAGATTCTGGACATGAGACGGAATCGGCCAGCTGAATGCCCAGCGTCCATCGACGGCCTCCTGATAGGTCTTGCCTGCGCTGCGCGCAGATGCAGCAACAATCGCAATTTCAAACCAAGGATGATCGGCAAGCAGAGAAACAAAGCGCTGGCCCACCATACCGGTGGCGCCGACAATAGCGACGCGCCATTTACGCTCCATGTAAATCCTTCCTTTCAAACGTTTGCTTTATCATGATAAAGTAAGCAATAATGCATCATGATATCATTTGCGTTTTCTCTTGTCAAGAGTGTTGGCCCTCATGATAAAAAATACGTTGGTAATTGAAGAAATGTGCACCGCTTCTTTTCAATTTTAAACAGGTATGATATAATTTAAAGATCATTGGGCTGCAGAATATAGGCATTGGTTTGATCTGCGGCAGAAATGGGGATGAAGCGATGAGTCTTCCGATTGAAGAGATGCGCGTTTATCTGAATCAGCTGAAAGCGCATAGGCGCGCGCTCCACAGGATTCCTGAGGTCGGCGAGGCAGAGTTTAAAACGCAGGCTTATCTGATCAGCCAGCTTGAACCGCTCAAGCCGGATGATCTTCGCATCTTTGCAGATACGGGCGTACGTGCTGTATTCAAGGGAAATGGACAGGGACGCGTGGTCGCATTCCGTAGCGATATTGATGCGCTTCCTGTGACCGAGGAAACGGGATGCTGCTACGCATCCGAGCATCCGGGCTTTATGCATGCCTGCGGTCACGATGGTCATATGGCCAATCTGCTGGTGCTTGCGCAATGGCTTTGCGCTCACAGAGATGTCCTTGTCGACGACGTCGTTCTGCTTTTCCAGCCTGCCGAAGAAACTGTCGGCGGAGCACAGAGAATGGTTGACGAAGGCGCGCTGGAGAATCCTCACGTTGACGTTATCTATGGCATGCATATGATGCCGGATGTCCCGATGGGCAAGATTTCCACTTGTGCCGGTCCTATGATGGCGCAGACGTGTGAAATGGATTTTATTATCCATGGCAAGAGTGCGCATGGTGCAACGCCGCATTTGGGCACAGATGCGATCTCAGCGATGGGACATCTGCTGACGCTCTTCCAGACGACTGTTGCCAGGTGTGTGGATCCCTGCAAGCAGGCATTGCTGACAATCGGCAAGGTGACAGCCGGTACACAGCGCAATATCATTGCCAATCGTGCGCAGATGGAAGGCATTGTCCGCACGCTTTCCAATAAAGTATATGAAGGCCTTGAAGCGCGGATTCGTGCCGATCTGGCCGGTCTTGAGGCCGCCTTCGGTGTCAGAACGGAATTCATTAAGCGCGTGTACTATCCTTGTGTAGAGAATGATCCTACTGAGTATGAGCGCGTTAAAGCAATCCTTGGCGATGCATATGTTCAGGAAAAGCCACGTATGACGGCAGAAGATTTCTCATATTATCAGCTGAGTGTGCCTGGTGTGTTTGTTTTCTGTGGGTGCATGGACGAAACGCACACAGCGCCACTGCATGCATCGACGTTCGATTTCGACGAGGAAGCGCTTCTGCCTGGGCTTGCGCTTTTTACGGAACTTGTAAATACTCAAAGATAATTCTGGGAGGCAATGTTATGGGCTTTTTTGATAGATTCTATTATGGAAAAGCCGGAAAGCGCGATTACAGCGAGATGGATATGCCCAAGACGCGCGTTTCTCTGTTCTTTCTGGTGCTTAAGGATCATTTTTTCGATCTGATCAAGGTCAATCTTCTTCAGCTGATCTTCTGGATTCCGTTTATCATCTGGACGAACATTAACCTGACAGCCATCCAGAGCATCGATGCCAACACCATGCTTGCGGCTGAAAGCGGCTCTCGGGAGCTGACGAGTCTTCTGAGCAGCTATCTGATCGCTTATCTGATCGGCTTGATTCCGTGCGTGGCAATTACCGGCCCGTCGTCTGCGGGCGCTGCGTATATCATGCGCAACTGGGCGAGAGATCAGCATGCATTTCTGCTGTCCGATTTTAAGGATGCCTTCAAGGGGAACTGGAAGCAGGCGCTGCTTACGTCCGTGCTGACGTCTCTGATTCCGGCGCTTGCCTATACGGCGGTTGTGTTCTATGGTCAGATGGCGTCCAGTAATCTGGCGATGATTCTCCCGCTGATTGTCGTGCTTTCGGCGACGCTCATGTGGACGCTGATGCTGCCGCTGATCTATCCGATGATGATTGGCTACGAGCTTAAGTTCGCCTCAACGATTAAGAATGCGCTTCTGATGGCTGCTGCCCGTCTGCCGCAGATGGCCTTTGCCCGCATCCTGACGTTTATCCCGATCGCGATTCTGCTTGCCGGCCTGTTTATTGGCAATATGATGATGGTGATCGGCGTTCTGGTGTATTATGTTTTCTTTGGATTTGCGCTTTCTCGTCTGATCTATGCATCGTTTGCCAATGGTGTGTTTGATAAGTATCTCAATCCGCATATTGAAGGCGCTCCGATGAATATGGGCCTGCGTCCGCATACAGATGACGATGATATCCTCGATGACGAGGACGACGAAGACGAGGATGAGGACGAAATCTGATTCCTATGCAGCATGAATGCGCTGTCTCCTGGGGAAAATGACGCAGGGAGGTGAGCGCATGCTGAAGGGATTCAAAAAACCTACGCAGCGCATACGGAGCAAGTATCAGGCGGCAGAGGCCGCAGGCCTGCTCGAGCGTGTGCTGGAGGTAGGCTGGGCCGGCTTGTCCGCAAAGGAAAGCGGCCGGATCGGCGGTATTCTTGCGCATATGAAACAGGGGAAAGACTGAGAACATGTATGATGATTTTGCCGGCGTATATGATACGCTGATGGACGATTACGATTACGATGCGTGGAGCGCGTACTATCTTTCTCTAATCGGCGAAACGCTTGGGAAATTGCCTGCGCGAGCAGCGGAATGTGCCTGCGGAACCGGTAGCCTGACTGTGCGCCTTGCTAAAGCGGGATTGAATATCATCGGCGTTGATCTTTCGGCGGCCATGCTGCGCCGCGCGGAGGAAAAGGCGCGCCATTGGGGCGTAAACGCTGCTTTCGTGCGGCAGGATATGAAGAAGCTGGAGCTGCCAAGAAGAGTCGGCGCTGTGCTTGCCACATGTGACGGCGTCAACTATCTGACGACGCCCAAGGACGTTCAGACATTTTTCGCTGCGGCGTATCGTCAGCTTCTGCCCGGCGGCGTGCTGTGCTTCGATTGTTCCAGTCGGCATAAGCTGGAAACCATGATGGGCGACGCGTTCTTCGGCGAAGAGCGTGACGGTATGGCCGTGCTGTGGCAGAATAGCCTGAATCAGGAATCGCATGTGCTGACTATGGATGTCACATTCTTTGTGCGTGAGGATGACGGGCGGTATCGCCGCTTCAGGGAACAGCATCATCAGCGTGCGCATGCCTCGGAAGAAATCCTTCTCTGGCTCAAGGATGCAGGTTTTATCGATGTGCGAGCCTATGGCGAAATGCGAAAAGATGCGCCTAAAGAAGAAGACATACGAATTCATTATATAGCCCGAAAGCCGGACGAGCAGTCTTTTGAACTGTAACCGGTACATAAACAGGAGGAAATGAAATGGAGCAGAAGAGATCACGCCTTTTGCGCATGACGCTCAAGGGTGGCGAGGCGCGAGTGTTTCTTTGTGATACGACCGCGATGGCGCAGCAGGCGCGAGACATGCACAACGCGAGCAATACCGTCACGGCAGCGATGGGCCGCATGATTGCTGCAGCCTCGATCATGGGCGCTGGACTGAAAAGCGAGGGAGATCGAATCACTGCGACGATCAATGGCGGCGGCCCTGCCGGTTCGATTTGCGCGGTTGCTGGTCCGGACGGCGTAGTTAAGGTCACTGTTGAAAACCCTCAGGTGGAGCTTCCGCTCAAGCCGAACGGCAAACTTGACGTTGGCGGTGCGCTGGGCAAGGATGGTCATCTGACGGTTATGCGCTCGTTTAATTATGGCGAGCCGTATGTCGGTCGTGTAGAGCTTGTTTCCGGCGAAGTGGCCGAAGATTTTGCGATGTACTATCTTGAGTCCGAGCAGACGCCCGCACTCTGTGCGCTGGGTACGCTTGTGGGTGAAGAAGTGCTTTCTGCTGGCGGCATTCTTATTCAGGCTATGCCCGGCTGCTCGGAAGAACTGCTGGATGCGCTTGAGGTCCGCGCCGAACTCTTTGGTGCGATCTCTCAGCTCCTGCAGGACATGGCGCTTGAAGAACTGGCTTATGCGTGTTTCCGCGGTCTGGAGCCTGAGGTACTCGAGGAAATTCCGCTTACGCTGCGCTGTGATTGCTCTCATGCGTATATTGAGCGCGTGTTGCTCTCCATGGGCGAATCTGAGATTCGCGATTTGATCCGCACGCAGAACGGCTGCGAGGTTACCTGTCATTTCTGCCGAAAGCATTATTCGTTTACTGGCGAAGAGCTTGAAGCGCTTCTTGAGCAGGCAATGGAAGAGGAATAAATCATTGGCAATAGAAGGAGGAATGCTGTGAGCAACGTGGTTTCGATCAACTGCACATGTGAGTATCTTCTCAGGCGCGCTGCAAGGCATCGCCGTGCGGGTCGATATGACGAAGCGATGGCACTCCTATGGAAGGCCAGAAATCTCTTTGGGATGGATGAAGAGATTCTGTTGGAGATGGCCCGGGTCTATGACGAAATCGGATGTGAGGATGAAGCCGCCCGGGCGTATCTGCGCATTGTACGCCTTGATGGCGTCCATCGGGCGCAGGCGCTGTTCCATCTTGCGCTTTCCAGTGCGCAGATTGGCGATATTCAGCGCGCGATTTCATATTTTGATCACTTCCGTCAAATCAGGAAGCAGAGCGAAATTTCGTCTGAGATGGCCGAAATTCTGGAACGCCAGCTTCAAGCGGATGGCAGGAATTCCTTTTCGCGAAGCAGAGCGGCTCGCGCTCGTGCTCTGGAAAAGCGGGCTGCTGCGCGCCTTCAAGCTGGGAAAGTGGCTGCAGCTCAGCGGGCGATAGAGCATGCCCTGAAGCTTCGTGAGAACGCGCGCGGATATACCGTGCTGGCCTGCTGTCAGCTTCTGCGTGGAGAATTGCAGGATGCGATTGCATCTGCTCAAATTGCGCACGGGATTTCACCTGCCAATGTGCAGACGCTGTGCGTTCTGGCAGATGCTTATATGGCCTCCGGCGATGAAATGCATGCGCACAGAGCAGTGTATCTGGCGGCGATTCGTGCACATGAAGCAGACGATCTGCTGGCAGCGGCAGTCGAAAGCGCGAAGATCTGTGATGACAAACTGACGCTTAGGCTCACGCAGCGAATTCTTCGCCTTGCGCCGTTTCATACACGTGCAATGATGATTCGCGCATGTGCACTGATCAACTGTAAACGGTATAAAGCTGCAGGACGGATTCTTGGACGCTTGTGCGGCCTGCTTCCGGAAGATACGGTCAGCGAAAGCTACTATAAGAGACTTCGTGATGGTCAGGTATTCGATGAGCGTCTTTCGCTGGGCGTTGATGTAACTCACGAGGAAGGCGTCAGCCGCGCAGCAGAGCTGGTTTCTATGCTTTGCGCGGATGCGAAAATGCTTGACGAGGATAACGGAATCTGTGCGCGGATATGCAGATTGTGTGATTGGGCTTTTCATTCGCCTATGGCAGGACCGTCAACAAAGATGGTTTCGCTGGCGTTGCTTGCTTCTCTTTCCTCTGATCAGGCAAAGGGAACTTTGGCGGATCTGATGATGGATCCTCAGCTTCCAGATTCGCTTAAGCTCAGTGCACTTCAGTTGCTTACCGCTAAGGATGGTTTTTATCCTTACGAGATTGATATGGGTGGAAAGCTCGTTCGCCTTGCGGCAGGCGGCGTAAGCACACAGCTGCTGCGAACTGGCGAGGCCAATTCCAGGATTGTCCAGCGTGTCGCAGATCGGCTAGCATCCCGGTATCCCGATGCGCCGCAAATCGTTCTGGATGCGTATTTGGCCTATCAGGCCGTATACGGACAGACAGAAAGCAGACATGAGAGTTCGTGCGCTGCGGCGCTTGAATACTGGTACGCATTGCGGTCAGGAATACTGTCAAAGCCTGAAGAAATCGCTGCACAGTATGGTGTTTCTGTCAGGATTATGCGCATGTTTTTGCGCCGCTTGGAATCCTGTATACAAGAGAAAGAATCATAACACAGGAGGATTTACGATGAATTGCATTGATTTTGATCAGCAGTTTGAGCATTACACACGCGATTGGATGGAAAAGAACGCGGAAAAATACAAGAATAACATGGATACGATTGAGGCAATGATGCCTGACATCTATATGGAGTTCCTCAGCAAGCCGGCTTCCTGGCTGGGCGGCGAGTCTCCTGAATCCTTCTTTGAGCAATATGACGATGCAGCAATGCTTGTCGAGTGGATGTGCGCGTATTATGCACAGGAAGTTCCTGTCCCGGATCTTCTGCTTGAGCGCATCACTGCGCTTGGCGACGAAGCCGAGGCATGCCTTCTCAAGCTTCCCTTTGGCGAGGGCGTCCCGCACGAGGCGGCGCTGACGGCAATTTCGCTTCTTGGTGAAATGGAAAGTGTTGCGCCGATGCAGGCGTATATCGATTTCATTGCTTCGCTGGAAGAACCAGACGAAAAGGGTGATATGTGCGCCGAGGCACTGCTTGCCATGGGCGAAATGGTAGTCTCCCCGATTTTCTCCGCGCTGGATCGCGCAAGCGAAACCGCCAGAGATATCTTTGCGGATATTCTGAGCAATTATCCAGGTGAGGAACAGACATTCAACCTCCTGATGGAGCGCTTTGCCAGCTGCGATGATCGCCATGCACTTTTCGCCTCGTATCTGGCGAAGTTCGGCGACGATCGTGCGCTGCCGGTTCTCCTGGCTGCTGCCCTGGATGATCGCACGAATTATCTGGATTATGTCGAAATCGTCAGCGCCATTGATGCTCTGGGCGGCGAACGTCCGCCGGAGCGCGATTTCAATGGTGATCCGTACTACGAGTCTCTCAAGAGAATTTGATTTGCAGGAGAACTACGGGATAATCCCGCTCATATCGCAATACAAGGAGGAACCGATTTCGTGATTTGCCCAAACTGCGGACGGGAGCTTCCCGATACTGCTCGTGTGTGCCCGGGCTGCTCTGCTGTTCAGCGTGTATTCAAGCGCAGACATGGGGATGCGGATATTCCCGAACCCAGCGAGCCTGTCCGCGTATCGCGCCGTGTTGCGCCGGAATTATCCGATGACAAGCACAAAGGCGAGCAAGAACCGCGAAAGCAGAATACCTCGACCCCAAATCGAATGCTAAGGCAGCCGGTCGGACCGCGAACAGGCAGCGCAGGCAATGTTCCCATCGGACTGAGCAAGCAAGCAGCCAGAAATCAGGCTCAAGTCCGACATGTGCGAAGAGCTCCTGACCATATTCGACGTAAGGTGGACGCCCGCCCCGCGATGATGGATCCTCCGATCTATCGTAAATCCCATAAGCGCCTTTTGCGAGTGGTGTTTGTCATCCTGCTGCTTGTGCTCTTTGTCGCATCGGCAGGCGGATATATGCTCTTTGGAACAGAGAATGGTCATCATCTGATGGCTACTTGGGGCTGGTCTGTTGCCCGAACGGATGCATATGTGACGCTCGGCCGAGAGCTGCTTGAGCAGGCTTATTTTACCAGATCGCTCGAGATGCTCAATGTCGCTGTTGAGCGCGAGCCGGAGAATGTTGATGCGCTAGTGCTGATGGGCCAGGCCTATACGGAACTGGGAAGGACAGAGGATGCAGTCGCGATTTACGAATCGCTGATTCACGACATTGCGCCGGCGCATCCGAGTGCCTACCGTAACCTGATCAAAATCTATCAGCAGCAGGGGTATCATGCCGAGGCGCTTGCACTGATGAAAACGGCTGCGCTCAATGCCAACAGTACACAGGAATTTGACGTTATGCTGCGCGAGTATACGCCCGAGGCGCCGTCGCTGTCTCACACGGAAGGCCGTTATAATTCGGAAATCAACGTGACCATCACGATCCCACAGGGACAGACGGTATACTATTCCATTGACGGCACTGACCCCTCTGAGTCCGGTCTGGTCTATACCGAAGGTACGCAGATCCATATTCCGGAAGGGAAAATGACAGTTAAAGCGATCGGCTTTACTGAAAATGGCATGCCCAGCGAGCAGATAACCGCTAATTACACGGTCATTATCCCGACTCCGGCTGCACCAAAGGCCAATTATGCGTCCGGTGTCTATAAAAAAGCGCCAAAGGTCTCTCTGCGTCCCGGTTCTGAGGATAAAAAAGAGAATGACATGATTGTCGCCATTTACTATACACTCGACGGACGCCAAGCGACAACAGATTCCACGCTCTATACTGAGCCTATTCAGCTGCCGATCGGTGATTCGCGGCTGAGAGCAATCGCCGTGGCAAGCAACGGAAAAATCAGCTATGAGATGAACGTCACCTATAAGGTTGAAGGCAATCTTAAGAACATGTTCGGTGCCAAGGATACATTCAAGAACATGGAACTCTACAAAACGGGCTACAATACATTCAGCAAGGCATGGGGTGCGCCCAAGAGCTATGAGGTGCTCCCGCAGGAAGAGTGGTATGGTCCGGAGCTGGAGAGCTATGAGGCTGTATATAGCTGGGGAACGGCACGATTCTGCATCAAAACGACGGGCGGAAGTCCTGTGCTCTATGCACTGGATACTGCTAACAGCAAAATGATTGCGCCGCGTACGACACGGATTGGCATGAGTGCAGAAGATGTGCTTTCGAAGTTCCGCGATCTGGGACAGGCACCTTTGGATGCGGATGGTAATCGTCTGCTTTATAACTATAATTCCGGTAACTATCAGTTTGGTACGTATCGGAAAGAAGCGGACGGACATTATGCTATCCATTATTACTATCCGATCGGCGACGACAGAGAGATTTTTGTCGAGTTGTCATACTATCTTGACGAGAATCAGGAAGTGGCCCGAATCGTCTGGCAGCGTTATCTTTCTGAAGTCACTGCGTCCGGAACATAAGCGATTTGCTTGACAAATGCTGTATAAAATCCTATAATAGTAAAGCATATTGACAGCTGAGAAGAAGAGAGCGACCGAAGAAACACCCAAAGAGAGCCGGGGAAGGTGAAAGCCGGCGGTGACGGACCGGTTGGTATGGCTTTGGAGCGTCTGCGATGAATGAAGCGCAGCGGTTAGTTCCCGTTATAGAACAAAGAGGCGTGCAGGCTTTGGTTTGTGCGCAAATCAGGGTGGTACCACGATACTTTCGTCCCTCGCAGATGCGGGGGGCGTTTTTTTAAGGAGAGGGAATCATGAGCGAAAAGCAGAAATTCTACATCACGACGCCGATTTATTATCCCAGCGATAATCTGCATATCGGCCATAGCTATTGTTCGACTGCTGCTGATACGATGGCGCGTTTTAAGAAGCAGACGGGTTATGACGTCTTCTTCCTGACCGGAACGGATGAGCACGGACAGAAGATCGAGCGCAAAGCGGAGGCTGCCGGCGTGACCCCGCAGGCGTATGTCGACAATATCGTTGCCGGCATCAAGGATCTCTGGAAGCTGATGGACGTGGAGTATGATGACTTTATCCGTACCACGGATGAGCGTCATGTCAAGTCTGTTCAGAAGATCTTCAAGAAGCTCCACGATCAGGGCGATATCTACAAGAGCGAGTACGAGGGCCTGTACTGCACGCCCTGCGAGTCTTTCTGGACGGAGCTGCAGCTCAAGGATGGCTGCTGCCCGGACTGCGGCCGTCCGGTCGAAAAGACCCGAGAGGAAAGCTATTTCTTCCGTCTTTCCAAGTATCAGGATTGGCTGATCGATTATATCAAGACCCATCCGGACTTCATCCAGCCGCCGTCCCGCACGACGGAGATGCTCAATAACTTCCTTATCCCGGGTCTGCAGGATCTGTGCGTTTCCCGTACGACGCTCAAGTGGGGTATTCCGGTTGATTTCGATCCGAAACACACCGTCTATGTCTGGGTTGATGCGCTGACGAACTACATCAACGCGCTGGGCTACGGTTCTGATGACGATACGCTCTATCAGAAGTACTGGCCGGCGGATATCCATCTCGTTGGCAAGGAGATTGTCCGTTTCCACACCATCATCTGGCCGATCATGCTCCATGCGCTGGGTCTGCCGCTTCCTAAGCAGGTCTTTGGCCATGGCTGGCTGGTCATGGGCGGCGGCAAGATGAGCAAGTCCAAGGGCAATGTCGTGGATCCGGTGAAGCTCTGCAACCGCTATTCTTCTGACGCCGTGCGCTACTTCCTTATGCGCGAGATGCCGTTCGGTTCCGACGGCGAGTTCACCAACGAAGCGCTGATCAAGCGCATCAATTCCGATCTTGCCAACGATCTGGGCAACCTCGTCAGCCGCAGCGTTGCGATGAATGAGAAGTACTTCGGCGGCGTGATCCCGACTCCGGCCGAATATACCGAGCTGGATCAGAAACTGATCGATATGGCGACCTCTCTGTGGCAGAGGGTCGAGAAGAACATGAACGGTCTGCAGTTCTCCGGTGCGCTTGTTGAGATCTGGAAGCTGATTGGCGAGTGCAACAAGTATATTGATTTGACTACGCCGTGGATTCTTGCAAAGAATGAAGCGGATCGTCCGCGTCTGGGCACCGTTATGTACGTCCTGCTCGAGTGCGCGCGTATCGTCGCCGTGCTGATCGCGCCGACCATGCCGCGCACGCCGGCGCGCATCTTCGCTCAGATTGGTCTGGATGATGAGAATCAGATGACCTGGGAATCCGTCAAGACCTTCGGCGGCGTAAAGCCGGGCAGCATGGTCAAGAAGGGCGAGGCGCTCTTCCCGCGTATCGACATTGCAAAGGAGCTCGAACTTCTGGAAGCCGAGCGTCTGGCGGCGATCGCCGAAGCTGAGAAGGCAGCGAAGAAGGAAGAGATCCCGGCTCCGGCTGATGAGGAGAAGACCGTCTTCACGCAGAAGGATCTGTGCCAGTTTGACGACTTTGGGAAGATCCAGCTCGTCGTGGCAAAGGTGCTCAAGTGTGAGAAGGTACCCAAGGCTGATAAGCTGCTCAAGTCTACGCTCAAGGTCGGAGACACTGAGCGCATTGTCGTCTCCGGTATTGCCAAGTTCTACACGCCGGAAGAAATGGTGGGCAAGAAGGTCGTTCTGCTAGCGAACCTTGCTCCGCGCAAGATCCGCGGCGTCGAGTCTCACGGCATGCTGCTGTGCGCCGCCAATGCGGACGACAGCAAGCTCAGCCTGCTGACTGTTGATTCCGACATGGAAGATGGCTGCGAGATCGGCTGATATGAGCAAAACAATTCTTGCGGAATATCCGCCTCTGATTGGGCTGTTTGATACGCATTCGCATCCTAACGACGGTCGGTTTGACGCCGACCGTGAGGATGTGTTTGCGCGGATGCGTGAAACGCAAATGATTTCCGTGTGTGTCGGTGCAGATATGGCTTCCAGCAGAGAGTCTGTCGAGTTGGCCAGGCGCGAGCCGATGTTCTATGCATCTGTCGGCGTGCATCCGCATGACGCCAAGGATTTTACAGATGCAGACGTGCCCGTACTGACCGATTGGCTCACCAAAGAGGAGAAGGTTGTTGCGCTTGGTGAAATCGGTTTGGATTATTACTACGATCTTTCTCCGCGTGATGTCCAGAAGAACGTCTTTGCCAGACAGCTTGATCTGGCGTATGAGCTGGACAAGCCTGTGATCTTGCATATCCGCGACGCGCACGGCGACGTGATCGATATTCTCAGAGCACACAAGAATCGCTTGCCCCAATGCGTGGTACATTGCTGTTCTGCCAGTTGGGAAAGTGCAAAGGTGTATATGAACATGGACTGCATGATTTCCTTTGCCGGCCCCGTAACGCTCAAGCGGTCTGTAAATCTGCACGAGATTGCTGTGAATATGCCGCTGGATCGCATGATGATCGAAACAGACAGCCCGTATCTGGCGCCAGAACCCGTCCGCGGCAGGCGCAATGATCCGACGAATGTCGCGCATATTTGCCGTTTTATCGCCAATCTGCGCGGCATGGATGCGCAGGATCTTTGTGATGTGACGAGAGAAAACGGCAAGAGGTTTTATCAAATCAAGTAAATAGAGCAAAAGGAGATTACCAGGCAATGGTAATCTCCTTTTATATGCTTATATGTAATTATCCTACCAGATGCTCCATCAGAATCTTAAAGCCCATCAGAATCAGTACAAGGCCGCCGAAGAATTCTGCGCCATGCTTGTATCTGCTGCCGAAGATGCTGCCAACCTTAACGCCGACAACACAGCAGGCAAAGGTCGTGACAGCAATAAAGGATACAGCAGGAATAATGCTGACCTGCAGGAAAGCAAAGCTTACACCTATTGCCAGCGCATCGATGCTGGTGGCGATAGCCAGCGGAATCATGGCTTTTACAGAGAAATCGTCATCAACGGAATCGTCGTCTTCACGTGCTTCGCGGATCATGTTGAATCCAATCAAAGCCAGAAGGCCAAAGGCGATATAGGGCGCGACAGTCGTCACCAGCGATTCAAACTGGGAACCGAGGATGTATCCAAGCAGCGGCATCGCACCCTGAAAGACGCCGAAGTATAGTCCGCAGATGAGCATGTGCTTCATCGTGCAGCGGCGGACAGAAAGGCCCTTGCAGATTGATACGGCAAAAGCGTCCATCGAAAGACCGAGCGCGATAACGAAAAGCTCCCAAAGTCCCATAGAAAGATTTCCTCCTCAATTGATATAAGAAAAAAGACCCGATCTGCCCGAAATACGGTGCAGATTAGTCTCGTCATTTCGTAAAAAGCCAGAGGCCTGCCTCAGTATGTTGACCTTATCACGCCGGGATCAATGATATTGGATCCGACGCAGGCTACTCCCTAATGCTTTCCATATTATAACGTCTTTGTTTCATGCTGTCAATCCAAAAGAAAAGCCGCGCGCAAAAAACGCACGGCTTTTATGAGACTTAACGCTCCTCGCGGAAATACGCCAGGCCTAAACTGGCGGGCGGCTGATTCTCACGCTTCTTACGCATGGAAGTCATGACCAGAACAACAATGGTTACGATGTAGGGGACCATCTGAATGAGGTCTGTGATGTAGCCGGGAACGCTGAAGCCCATCAGTGTCGGCAGGAACTGGTACAGCCAGTAGAGCATGCCAAAGAGATAGGAACCCCAGATAGCGTTGAGCGGCTTCCAGGTCGTAAAGATGACCAGCGCAACAGCGAGCCAGCCGAGGGCTTCGATCTGACCGGTTGTCGCCCAGATGCCCTGATTGTAATCGAGCACATAATACAGGCCACCCAGACCGGAAATGCCGGCACCAAGGCAAGTGGCCATATACTTGTAGCGCGTGACGCCGATACCGGCTGCGTCGGCAGTTGCCGGGTTTTCGCCGATAGCACGAAGATTCAGACCAATTCTGGTGTGATTGAGCACATAGTGGAGCACAATAGCCAGAATAATCGCGGTATAGACCATGAAACCATAGCCAAAGACCGTCTGACCGATGACGCTCAGCTGGGAAAGGCCGGGAATCTTGGTCTGAAAGGTCTTGTAGACCATGCTCTGCGTCGCCGTACGTCCGTCGAGAATGAACACACCGAAGAAGTTGGCGACGCCCATGCCGAACGTCGTCAGCGCAAGACCGGTGACGTTCTGATTGGCGCGCAGGCTGATGGTCAGGAAGCTGTAAATCAGGCCGCCGAGCATGGATGCGATGAACGCACAGCAGAGTGCGAGAACCACGCTGAATACCATATTCGGATTGGCGACCGTGTTCTCGTACAGGTACGCGCTTGCAAAGCCGGCAAAGCCGCCGAGATACATAATGCCTGGAACACCAAGGTTCAGATTGCCGGATTTTTCAGTCAGGATTTCGCCCATAGCACCGTACATGATGATGGTGCCGAAGGGGATTGCGCGAAGAATCCACGCGATCAAAATATCCATCAGCCCACCTCCTTGGTAATCGTCTCATGCCTGCTGCGGCGGAAAATCGGCTTATAGTTGATGAAGAACTCACTGCCGAGGATGAAGAAGAGAATGATACCGGCGATGATATCCGAGGCAAAGTCGTTGAGGTTATAAGCCGATGCAATTTCGCCTGCGCCCTTCTCCAGGAAGATCAGCAGGAACGAAATCAGGGCCATATAGAACGTATTGAACTTTGCCAGCCACGCAACGATAATGGCCGTGAAGCCGTTGCCGCCGGCGGTACCGGTGGAAATGGTCTGGTCGCGGCCGCCGACAATCAGGAAGCCGGTCAGACCGCAGAGCGCACCGGAAAGGATCATCGTACGGATAATGACCTTGCCGACGTTAATGCCGGCATAGCGTGCAGTATTCTCGCTCTCGCCCACGACAGCGATTTCGTAGCCCTGCTTAGAATAGCGCAGATAGCAGTACATAAGCACGACCAGCAGCACAACAACGAGAAGATTAATGTTGTATCGCTGACCGAAGAACTGCGGGAACCAGCCGGCTTTAGTTTTCATGTTCAGCTTGCCCAGACCGGAAGCCTGACCGCGCCAGATGTTGACGCAGCAGGCGACAATCTGAATAGCGACATAGTTCATCATCAGGGTGAACAGTGTCTCGTTTGTTCCAAGCCGGGATTTGAACCATGCCGGTACATAACCCCACAGTGCACCGGCAAAAACAGCGGCGACAAGCATGGCAGTATAGAGCAGAGGAGCAGGCAGCTTGCCGCCGTAGTACACCATCACAGCAGCTGTCGCCAGCGCGCCCATGAGCACCTGGCCTTCAGCGCCGATATTCCAGAAACGCATCTTGAATGCAGGCGCAAGGGCAATGCCGATGAGCAGAAGGGAAGCAAGATCTCTCATTGCCCAGGAGAAGCGCATGGCGGTCGAGAAGGTTCCCTGGAACATCGTCGTGTAGACAGAGAAGGGATTGAGCCCCGTGACAAAGTAGATGAACAATGCGTCGACGACCAGCGCCAGAAGCACGGAGATCAGACGAACAAAAATCTTCAGCTTGAAGGGAGATTCGCCGCGCTTGACAATGCGCAGAAGCGGTTCGTGCGAAGCAGCCATTATGCGACGCCTCCTTCCTGAGTATCCTGAAGTCTGGTCATCAGCAGACCGACCTCTTCCTTGTTTGTTCTGCGGCCATCCAGGATACCGTTGCACTTGCCGTCGCACAGCACCAGGATGCGGTCACAGAGGTCGATCAGAACATCGAGATCCTCGCCGACATAGATGATGGCGACGCCCTTCTGCTTTTGCTCGTTGAGTAGATGATAGATGGTATAGCTGGTGTTGATGTCAAGACCGCGTACAGCATACGCAGTCATCAGAACAGACGGCGCTGCGGCGATTTCACGGCCGACGAGCACCTTTTGTACGTTGCCGCCGGACAGGCGGGAAACGGGGGTATTGACAGAGGGGGTGACCACCGCCAGTTCCTTCTTGATTTCCTCAGCCAGATGTCGCGGCGCGTTGCGATTGGCGATGGGAGAGCGGCCTTCGCTGTAGCTCTTGAGCATCATATTGTCAACCATGCCCATGGAACCGACAAGCCCCATGCCCAGACGGTCCTCAGGAACAAAGGAAAGATGGATGCCCATATCGCGGATATTCTTGGGGGTTTTGCCGATGAGCTGCTCGGCAGTGGAATCGCGGTCATCGTCCGGATAATAGACAATGCTCGAGTCCTTTTCCGGCGCCTGCAGACCGGCAATCGCCTCAAGGAGTTCCTTCTGGCCGTTACCAGAGATACCGGCAATGCCTAGAATCTCGCCGCTGAAGACCTCGAAGTTGATATTATCCAGAACCTTGATGCCTTCATGATTGGCGATGGACAGATTGTGCACATTCAGGCGCAGATGAGGATTGACCGGATCCGGGCGCTCGATGTTCAGAGCGACCTTTTTGCCGACCATCATTTCCGTCAGGATCGACTCGTCGGCGACTTCCGTATCCACGGTGCCGGCGTATTCGCCCTTGCGCAGGATTGTGACGCGATCGGAGATAGCCAGAACCTCATGCAGCTTGTGCGTGATGATGATGATGGACTTGCCGTCATCCTTCATGTTGCGCATCACGGCAAACAGCTTCTCGGTCTCCTGCGGGGTAAGGACAGCGGTCGGTTCATCCAGAATCAGAAGATTTGCGCCGTGATAAAGCATTTTGATGATCTCAAGCGTCTGCTTCTGGCTGACACTCATCTCATATACCTTCTGATCGAGATCAATCTCAAACTGGTAGCGATCGCAAATCTTCCGGGCCTTCTTTTTAATGGCCTTCAGGTCAAACTTTTCATGCTTATCCAGCACTAGCGCGATATTTTCGGCTGCAGTAAACACATCGATGAGCTTGAAATGCTGATGCACCATGCCGATACCCAAGGCATACGCGTCTTTCGGGCTGCGGATTTCTGCAGGCTTGCCATCTACGATGATTTCGCCGCTGTCGGGATAGTAGATGCCGGCGATCATGTTCATCAGCGTGGTCTTTCCGCTGCCATTTTCGCCGAGCAGGGAGAGAATTTCGCCTTTGCGCACGCTGAGAGATACATCGTGATTCGCAATGACGCTGCCAAAGGTTTTCGTTACGTGCCGCAGTTCAATGGCGTGTTCCATGTGTGCTGCTCACTCCTTCTCTTACAAAAAACACGGAAAAGGGAAGCGTAAAGAAGCTTCCCTTTTCCAAATGATTTGTGCGAAAATTACTTAACTTCGGTGATGCCGTCAATGCGCAGGGCGAAGTACGGCGCGCTGCGGAAATCGGACTCCACAAAAGCACCATCAACGATCGCCTCATACTTGGCGCCTTCGTAGGCAACGGTCATGGTCGCCCAATCCATGATGGTCATATCAACCTCAGAAGAGGTGAGGGCCTGGCCGCCAACGGTGAAAGCAGAAGCGTCGAAGACCTTCACAGAGCCATCTTTGATGCCCGCGACAACCTCGGCAACCTTCTCAGCAGTGCCGGCGGCGCAGATCGCGGTGTTCAGGTCGGTGAGCTTGACAGCGTCGGTCTCGTAGCCCTCGGCCCAGTCAGCAGCGATCTCCTCGCCGTTGATCATCGCGTTCATCAGCTGGGTGTAGAAGACGGACCAAACGTTGGTCGGGGAGGTCAGCGCAGCAGTCGGCGCGGTCGGGATCATATCGATGTTGTAGCCGACGCAGTAGCACAGCGTGCCGGCATCCTGCAGCTTCTGGGTGGCGGCCGGAGCGCCGGTGGAGTCGGCGTGCTGACCGATGATCACGCAGCCCTTGGCAATGAGCGCCTCGGCAGCAGCGGCTTCCTTGTCGATATCGAACCAGGAGTTGGTGTAGTTGACTTCCATGGCAACGTTCGGCACGACGGAGCGGATGCCCAGGAAGAAAGCAGTGTAGCCGGAGACAACCTCGGCATAGTCGAACGCGCCGACATAGCCGATCTTGACGTTGCCGTCAGCATCGAAGGAATTCGGCTGCTTCTCAGCGGAGAGCTCACCGGACTCGAGCAGTTCAGCCAGCTTCATGCCGGCAACAACGCCGGACACATAGCGGGCCTCGTAGATCTTGGTGAAGGCGTTCTTGAAGTTATCAAGGCCGGTCAGCGCGGCAAAGTCGCCGGTCATGGACACGAAGGTCACGTCCGGATACTCTTCGGCGGCCAGAACCATGTAGGTCTGATGGCCGTAGGAGTTGGAGATGATCAGGTTGCAGCCCTGGCCGATGCAGTCGAGCGCAGCGTCATAGCAGGTCTGATCTTCCGGGATCTTGTACTTCCAGACGATCTGGTTGTCGGCAAGACCGACGTTCGCGGCGGCCTCCTTGATGCCGTTCATGTGAGAGAGGGTGTAGCCCTCGGTTTCGTCGCCAACAACGATGACGCCGACCTTCAGATCCGCAGCCAGCGCAGCGCAGGTCAGCATGCACAGCATGGCAGCCAGCGCCAGAGCAATAAACTTCTTCATTGGTTTTTCCTCCTCAAAATGGAATTAAACGCAGTAACATAGAAGACAGAGTTTATAATACTGCAACTTTTATAGGTTGTAAAGCCCTGCTGTCAAATTTTAAACATATTCTGCGATCATGACAAAAATCTGCTTAAATTATACGCTGTTTTCGCAATTATCGGTCAGGAATGATCTCCAGCCAGTAACCATCAGGATCCGTGATAAAATAAATACCCATCTTTTCGTTTTCATAACAGATGCATCCCATCTCCTTATGCAGGGCATACGCTGCCTTAAAATCGCTGGCGCGGAAGGCGAGGTGGAATTCGCATTCGCCAAGGTTATACTTCTGGGGATGGTCCCGCAGCCGGGTCAATTCCAGTTCAAAATCGGACGTTTCGCTTCTCAGGAACGCAATGATGAAGGAACCGTCTTCCGCGGTCTTGCGGCGTACTTCTTTCAGGCCAAGTGCCTTGTCATAAAAGCTTAGAGAAGCATCGAGATCGCTCACATTGTAGTTTTCGTGAATCATGGTAAAGCTCATCGTGTTTCCTCCCTCTTTCAAGTTAACGATATATGCAGTATACCATATCTCCATGGTGGTTTACAAACCGATTTAAATATGATATATTAATCCCTACGCAAATCCAAAAGGAGACGGAGAAGTATATGTCACAGTTATCCCTTGGCCGTCGTATGCGCCGCATGTTTATTGGTGATCGTGCGTTCTACGAAAAGGTCATTGCCATTGTTCTGCCGATTATTGTCCAGAATACCATATCTAACGTCGTAAGTCTTCTGGATAATGTCATGGTTGGGCGTGTCGGCACACTGGAAATGTCGGCTGTTTCAATCGTCAATCAGCTTCTCTTTGTCTTCTATCTGTGTATTTTCGGAGGATTGGCCGGAGCGGGCATTTTTGCGACGCAGTACGCCGGAGCAAGGGATGACGAGGGCGTTCGCTACTGTTTCAGGATCAAGTGGCTAATCGCAGCTGCGATGCTTGTTTTCGCGTGCGTAATCTTCCTTGCGCTTCCGCGTCAGCTGATCGGGCTGTATCTTGCCGAGGGAACCAGTCCGGAGGATATGCAAAAGACGCTGGCGTTCGGCATGGATTATCTGCTGGTCATGCTCATCGGCTTGCTTCCGTTTGCTGTCGCACAGATTTATGCCAGCACGCTGCGCGAAGTCGGCGAAACGCGTGTCCCGATGATCGCCAGCATTTCTGCTATCCTGATCAATCTCATCTTCAATTATCTGCTGATCTTCGGCAAGTTCGGCTTTCCGCAGATGGGCGTCACCGGCGCGGCTGTCGCCACAGTCATCTCCCGCTATGTCGAAATGCTGATCATTGTGGTATATACACATATAAAACATGCGCAGTATGCCTTCATTGAGAAAGCCTACGCTAGCCTGCATATACCTGCAAAGCTTCTCAAGGACGTCTTCACGCGCGGCATGCCGTTGCTGGTTAATGAGTTCTTCTGGTCTTCTGGAATGGCTGTTTTGCTGCAGTGCTATTCTGTCCGCGGACTGGACGTGGTTGCCGCATGCAATATCGCTTCCACTGTCAGCAATTTGTTCAAGGTTGTCTTCCTGTCGATGGGCAATGCTGTTGCCATTATGGTTGGGCAGTCTCTCGGTGCCAATCGCATTGAGGAGGCTAAGGATACCGCGTGGAAGCTGATGGCTGCTTCGGTTGCGTCCAATCTTGTCATGAGCGTGCTGCTGTTCGCCTTGTCTCCTGTGATTCCGCAGATCTATAACACGGAACCGCATGTCCGGCATATGGCTATGCAGATGCTCTGGGTTGTCGCGATTATGATGCCGGTCTATTCTGCTGCGCATTGCTGCTATTTTACGCTGCGTTCCGGCGGCCGAACGGTGATTACATTTATCTTCGATAGCGGCTTCACTTGGGGTATCTGTGTTCCGGTCGCGTATGCGCTTGCCAATATGACGCAGCTGGCGATTGTTCCGCTGTATTTTGCCGTTCAGGCACTGGAACTTATCAAGATCATCATCGGTATTTATCTGGTTCACAAGGGCGTCTGGGTGCGCAATATCATTGAGGCGTAAACGAAATCAATCTGTCAGGGAGGGGAAAGCATGCTCAGCATTCGTGCAATGGATGAGAGAGAAATCTGTCTGCTGTATGAACAATCGCTTTCCCGGGATTTTCCGGCAAGCGAACTCAAGTCGCTCTCGGCGATCCTTGGCTTGTATCGCCGCGGAATGTACGATGTGCTTGGCGCTGTATGGAATGATGCGGTTGTCGCCTATGCGTTAATATACCGTCCCAAGGATGATCGGGTAGTCCTGTTGGATTATCTGGCTGTTGAACCGGATTTCCGTAAACAGGGACTGGGTACGCAGCTGTTGGATCTGCTGCGCGCTCATTATGCACCAATCGCCGACATCATCATGATCGAGTGCGAACGTCCCAAAGCCGCGCCGGATGAAGCTGGAGCACGCAAGCGCATTCACTTTTATACGCACGCCGGCGCCATTCTCACCAGCGTGAGGATCTGGCTTTTCGGTGTAGAATACAGCATTCTTTACATGCCTTGCGGAAAACAGCTTCCCGAATGGGACTGGGCTCAGAAAATGCTCGCCATGTATCGTCAGATGCTGCCGCAAGATCTGTTTATCAGCAATGTTCGATTGCTTCGCAGTTAAGCGAGAAAGCCGTACAGACCGATGGTCTGTACGGCTTTTCGCATAAACTACGAAAGGATATAGTCTGACTCGTCAGCAATCATGAGCTTATTGCCATCAAAATCCACAATCAGTTTCGTCCGTGGCTGAACATCCTCTGCAATCAGTTTGCGCGCAATCAGCGTTTCAATTGCCCGCTGCATAAAGCGCTTGAGCGGACGCGCGCCGTAAATCGGGTCATATCCTTGGTCAACCACATACTGACGAGCCGGTACAGTGAGCGTCATTGTCAGCTGCTTATCCTTAAGACGGCGATTGAGATCAGCGACCTGCAGATCAACAATCCGATCGATTTCGCTGCGGCTGAGGGGCTTATAGAACACAATTTCATCAAGCCTGTTCAGGAATTCAGGACGGAAATGCGTTTTGAGCATCGCCTCAACCTGTCCACGGGCCGATTCGGTGATATTTCCCTCCGAATCAATCCCCTCCAGGATCACCCCGGAGCCGAGATTGCTGGTCAGAATGATGATCGTATTTTTGAAATCTACCGTTCTGCCTTGCGAATCTGTGATTCTGCCATCATCCAGCACCTGAAGCAAGACGTTAAAGACATCAGGATGCGCTTTTTCGACCTCGTCAAATAGAATGACGGCATACGGCCTTCTGCGCACAGCCTCCGTCAGCTGACCGCCCTCATCATAGCCGACATATCCGGGAGGCGCTCCGATCAGACGGGAGACGCTGTGCTTTTCCATGTATTCGCTCATGTCGATCCGAACCATGTTCTTTTCGTCGTCAAACAGCGACTGAGCCAACGCTTTGGCCAGTTCCGTTTTGCCAACGCCGGTAGGACCAAGGAAGAGGAAGGAGCCGATCGGTCGATTCGGATTCTGGATGCCGGCTCGGCTGCGCAGAATGGCTTCACATACCTTTTCGACAGCTTCATCCTGACCGATGATGCGCTCGTGCAGCGTATCATCCAGATGCAGCAGCTTTTCGCGCTCGCCTTCCATCAGCTTGGATACCGGAATTCCCGTCCAGCGGGCGACGATTCGCGCGATTTCTTCTTCGGAGACCTTATCGCGAAGCAGTGTATTCTCGGATTTGGCCTCTTCAGCGAGCTTTTCCTGCTTGGCCAGCTCTTTTTGAAGCTGCGGCAGCTTGCCATATTTCAGTTCCGCAGCCAGATTGAGGTTGTAGTTTCTTTCTGCCTCGGCGATTTCGCCGCCGAGATGCTCAATTTCTTCGCGAAGCTTCTGTACCTTGCCGATGCTGCTCTTTTCGTTTTCCCAACGGACCTGCATGGAGGAGAAGGTCTCACGCATGTCGGCAAGTTCCTTTTGCAGGATGGACAGTCGCTCGCGAGAAAGCGCATCGTCTTCCTTTTTCAGCGCTGCTTCTTCGATTTCGTGCTGCATGATGCGCCTTCTGACGTCATCAAGTTCCTGCGGCATGGAGTCCATCTCCGTGCGGATAGTCGCGCAGGCCTCGTCCACCAGATCAATGGCTTTGTCCGGCAGGAAGCGATCTGAAATATAGCGATTGGAGAGGGTGGCGGCAGCGATCAGCGCCTGATCCTGAATCTTCACGCCATGGAAGACCTCATAGCGCTCCTTGAGACCGCGAAGAATGGAGATAGTATCCTCAACCGTCGGTTCGGCAACGAGTACGGGCTGAAAACGCCGTTCAAGGGCAGCATCTTTCTCAATATATTTGCGGTATTCGTTGAGGGTTGTCGCTCCGATGCAGTGGAGCTCGCCGCGGGCCAGCATCGGTTTGAGCAGATTGCCTGCGTCCATGGAGCCTTCGGTCTTTCCGGCGCCCACGATGGTATGCAGTTCGTCGATGAAGAGAATAATGCGTCCTTCACTGGCTTTAATATCACTCAAAACCGCTTTCAGGCGCTCTTCAAATTCGCCACGGAATTTCGCACCGGCGATCAGCGCACCCATGTCCAGAGAGAAGATTGTGCGGTTTTTCAAACTATCCGGCACGTCGCCGCGTACGATGCGCTGCGCAAGCCCTTCGGCGATGGCTGTTTTGCCTACGCCCGGTTCGCCGATCAGCACGGGGTTATTCTTGGATTTACGGGACAGAATGCGGATGGCATTGCGGATTTCGCTGTCGCGACCGATAACAGGATCAAGTTTGTTCTGCCTGGCAAGCTCAACGAGATCCTGCCCATACTTTTTCAGCGCATCATAGGTTGCCTCTGGGTCCTCGCTGGTCACTCGGGCGCTGCCGCGAACATCCTGCAATACCTTCAAAAAGTCGGCTTTGCTGACAGAGAGGGAAAAAAGCACCGGCCTGACAGACGAATCTGCTTTTTCAAGCAGCGCAAGGAAGAGATGCTCAACGGACACATATTCGTCGCGCATCTGCTTCATTTCATTCTCCGCTTGATTGAGCACCACAGCAACGCCTGCGGAAATATGCGGCTGCTGGTTGCTTCCGGAAATCTTGGGCAGTCTGGCGACCGTGCTCAGGCATTCGGACTGCACCTCATGCACATTCAGACTCAGTTTGCCAAGCAACTGACCGATAAGTCCATTTTCCTGATTGATCAGCGCGCAGAGCAGGTGGATCTGTTCGACCTGTGCATTGCCATAGCTTTGCGCAAGCTGCTGACAACTTTGCAGCGCTTCCATGGATTTTTGAGTGAAACGATTAGATTCCATCCAACCATCCTCCTTTATATCAAAGACGGGATTAGTCTGTCCTTTCGGACTTATTTTACGCTGTCAGTATATCATGGTCAAAGAAAGTCAGTAAAGATCAAATGTGGCGAATTTGTTTTTCAAAAATATACAATACGCACAAATTCCGGATATAAAAAAGAAGCTCATCATTCGATAGAAGAGCTTCTTTCAAATCTTCCTGGTTTGCCCAAGAGGAACACGGTACTTGTCGTAGCGCGCACCTAGCTTGTCACGATAAGCCCCGTGCACTGCAGGTACCATGACAGTTGCCGTCTTACCGATGTAAGTGACAATCCCGATCAGACTTTGGTCGCGATAAGAAAAGGAAACACGAGAACCGACCAATAGTCCGTCCTTTGCGGCTTCTTGCCTGCGCGTCGGCAGCTTGTGCCGCATCGTTTTGTGACCAAACAAGCCGTCGGCCAGAGCGAGGAATCGTTCGGAGTGTCCCGTCTGTCCATAAAGTCGCGCTTCAAGCGCATGGCAGAGTTCATGCTCAAAGACAATCAGAAACGCTTCCTGGGGCGTGCTGACCGATAATCCGTTCAGTTCGAACGGTCCCCGATTCAGACGCAGCAGAAAATCGCTGGACATCCGTATCTCTGCCTGCTTGATCCGCCCGAATGCAGCGCGCACCCATACAAACTTTCCGGCGGAACTCGTCAATCGCGATGAGAGCGTCACTTGAATGTTCATAGGTTTCAGGAAATGGGCAAAGAAGAGGGAATCGTACAATTCAAGCATTCGGTCAAGCGTTTCCTGCGCGATGCCCTGCACAGGTATGCTGCAAAAAGCTTCATCTGATGCAAGCAGCCTGCACAGAATGGCAGCACGCGTACTCTGTACCGTCGCGGATGAGAGTGGAAAAGCGAAGGGAAAGCGTGCTTTGCTCACGGTTTACAGCGCGATCTCTACGCGCACAGCTTTGCCAACCAGTTTGATATCGCTGATATGGACAGATTCTGTTCCCAGATCCCTGTCGCCGCTCTGCAGAAGGATATTGCTGTTGCCAAGCAGTTTAATCCGACGCAGACAGCGATGGGCGCCATATTCGACCAGCATAATTGCGCCGTCGATGGGCAGAGTCTGCGGTACAACGAGAACCAGATCGCCCTTCTCAATGCGCATCGCACGCATAGAGTCGTCCGGCGCAAGGAAATAAACAACCTTGTCAGGCTTTGCACCCTCAATCTTTCCATCCTGAATCGGCACCATACGACGAGAAACCTGAATCCAGCCGGCATTCATGACAGGAACGGGTCTGAGCACGCTGGAAAGAGCATCCAGCCAGATGCCGCTCTGTTCTTCCTTGGACTGCGCCGTGGCAGCGGGCTGCGGTTCGGGTTTGGGCTGAACAGGCACAGGAGCAGGTTTGGCGGGAGCGAACGTGCTCAGATCTACCGTGGCTGCAATCTCATCCAGCGAAAAATCTGCTTCGCTGCGCTGGCTGGTGCCAAGCATCCTGAGAATTCTGCGTGCCTGATCATCCTGAATGATCCGGCGTCCCTCTTCAACATCCTTGATATATCCTTCAGAAACACCGCATTTCCTGGCCACCTGCTTGCGGGTCAGTTTCTGACGCGTGCGTTCCAGCAGAATCAAATCGCCCAAACGGCTCATGGCAATTCCTCCTCAATCTGTATATGCGCAAAAAACGCTTAGCTCTCAATCGGCTAAGCGCATTATAACGTTTTCGCACGTTTTTGTAAAGTGAAGTCACCGATCCGTCTCCATGGGCGGCGCAGGATCATATGTGGACAGGTTTTTGTCCTCAAGGCGAACCCGGGTCGTTTCGGCGAGCAGCGTATAGGCGATCGAGCAAACCGGGACTGCGGTCAGCATGCCAACAACGCCGAACATGCCGCCGCCTACAGTTACGGCAAGCATGACCCACATCGAAGGCAGGTTGATCGAGGTCGATACAACGCGGGGATAAATCAGATTGGTTTCAAGCTGCTGGAGAATCAGGATAAAGGCGACAAAACCGATAGCCTTCATCGGGCTTTCGATGAGAACCAGAAACGCACCGATGACGCAAGAAATAATGGCGC
The DNA here is from genome assembly GCA_015056305.1 of Clostridiales bacterium. Lineage (GTDB taxonomy): Bacteria > Bacillota > Clostridia > Christensenellales > Aristaeellaceae > Ventricola. The sequence continues at coordinate 42,221 of SVGO01000010.1, forward strand.
CATAAATCGGGATCAATGCGCAGAAAAGCATGATGACAGAGATCACCAGTGCATGCGGGAATCGGAAGATCACCATGCCGCCAAAGCACAGGGCGCCAAGAATCACAGCTTCCGTACACTGGATTGTTACATAAGAAAAGAATGTCTTATGCGCCATTCTGGCAATCAGAATCACATCATCACAAAAACGCTTTGGAAGGAACGCATAGAGGAGCTTCTTGCCCTGACGTGACAGCGTCTTTGTCTGCAGAAGGATGTAAATCGCGAAGACAAAGGAGATAATGACGTCCGTCGCGCTGCCAAAGAGCGAAGAAACATTGGAAACCAGAGAGGAAGCAAAGATTCCCGCGTATTTCTGCACGAACGAAATCATTGAAGCCGCCACTTGATTGAGATCGGGAACCATCGGAGCAATCGCATCGTGGATTTCCGGATACCCCTCCAGCCAGTTCATCAGTTCGGTGATCCAGCGCTGAGCAGTCGGCACAAAGCGCATGATCGAACCGGCAAGCGATGTAACCGTATCTACCAGCTGAGGCACAACAATCATGCCAAAGAGCACAATCAGACACAGCAGCAGCACTATAGCGAGCACCATGCTCAGCGGCTTGCGGGTAGAATCCTTCACAAGCGGTTTTCCGGCCTTGTTTTTCTTTCTTAGGATTCTGTCAAACAAACGCATAGGCACGCTGATAATGAATGCCATGCACGCACCGACAACAAAGGGAGAAAGAAGCGCAAGCGCAGAAACAAACCATCCGGAAATGGTTGAAACATGACTGATGCAAAGAACGAGCACCACGACAAACGCAGCGAGAAGAATCAAAAAGCGTTTCGTATCACGGGAAAGCTGCATGATTGCCTCCTGTATGAGCTTGGATATTTTTCCATGATATCTCATTATAACCGCTTTTGTTGAAAAATGAAACGGATTGTATGACTTTTTTCACCCAAGTCAATCGGTTATTGGATCAGCGCTTGAAAAGGCTGGTAAAATGCGCTATAGTTATTGTCATCAAAGACCCATTCCGTTCGGAGGAAACCATGAGAGAAATCGATGTTCGCCGCATAGAAGATACGATTTATGAATTGTTCCTGAGCGCATGCTGCGAAATCGGCGAAGACGTACTTTCGCTGCTGCGCAGCAATCTCGAAATGGAAGAATCGCCCTTTGGCCGCGAAGTGCTGCGGCAGCTGATTCAAAACGATGAACTGGCTGCACAAAGGAAGATGCCGATCTGCCAAGATACCGGTATGGCTGTTATCTTTATGAATATCGGACAGGATGTTCATTTGGTTGGCGGCGATGTGAACCTGGCCATTGAAAGCGGTGTACGCAGGGCCTATCGCGATGGTTACTTCCGTGCCAGCGTGCTTTCTCCGCTCGAGAGAATCAATACCAGAGACAACACGCCGGCTGTCGTTCATATGCGTATTGTTCCCGGCGATCGTATTGAAATCACTGCAGCGCCGAAGGGGTTTGGCTCCGAGAACATGTCCCGACTTTGGATGCTGACGCCTTCTCAGGGGATTGAGGGCGTTAAAGATGCTGTGGTGGAAACCGTGCGCCTCGCCGGAGGCAATCCCTGTCCGCCGGTTGTGGTCGGCGTCGGTATTGGCGGTACTGCAGAATGCGCTATGCTCATGGCCAAGCACAGCCTGACGCGCGAATGCGGAACTCCGTCTTCGGAGCCGGTTCTCGCCGACATGGAAAGAGAACTGCTCAAAAGGATCAATGGTCTTGGTATTGGGCCGCAGGGACTCGGCGGAACAACGACTGCACTGGCCGTGCATATTGAGCAGATGCCTACGCACATTGCAGGACTGCCCGTCGCCGTGAATATGCAGTGCCACGCCGCACGCCATAAGTCGGCATCGATTTGAGGAAAAAGCAATGAGCAAAATCATTCATGCACCGCTGTGCGCCGACGAGATTCAGACCCTTCGTGCAGGGGACAGTGTTCTGCTTTCCGGTACGATTTATACCGGGCGCGACGCTGCGCATAAGCGTCTGTGCGCGCTGATCGGCGAAGGAAAAGAGCTTCCCTTTGATATCCGAAATCAGGTGATCTATTATGCCGGCCCCTGTCCGGCCAAACCCGGAGACGCTATCGGCTCCTGCGGACCGACGACGAGTTATCGCATGGATGCCTATGCGCCAATGCTCTGCGACCGTGGGTTGATCGGAATGATCGGAAAGGGACAAAGAAGCCAGACGGTGATCAATGCGCTCACGCGAAATGGCGGCGTGTATTTCGCCGCAACAGGAGGCGCCGGAGCGCTGATTGCAACCTGCGTAAAATCTGCTGAAGTGGTTGCGTTTGATGATCTGGGAACAGAGGCGATCAGGCGATTGACTGTCGAAAATCTCCCCTTGATTATCGCCATCGATGCTCACGGCGGCAATCTCTATGAAGAAGGTCCTGATCTTTACAGAAAGTAATATTTGCGATATCAGATAAGCTTTCAGACATAAAGGAAGGTACTGTAGATGAAAATTGTATTGCAGAATCTGACCAAGAAGTTCCCAAACCGCAAGAAAGGCATCCATGAGGATGTGATCGCTGTCAATGATTTCTCTTTTGAAATCCCAGACGGCAAACTCATCGGCCTGCTTGGACCATCCGGCTGCGGCAAAAGCACGGCGCTCAATCTCATTTGCGGTCTGCTTAAACCGACGAGCGGCAAGATTTACTTTGGCGAGGATGACGTTACCAGCCTGCCAGCCGAAAAGCGCGGCGTTGGTTTTGTGTTCCAGAGCTATGCGCTTTATCCGCATCTGACCGTTCTGCAGAATATCATGTTCCCG
>SVGO01000111.1 GCA_015056305.1 Clostridiales bacterium
CTCCAGGCACGGATCGCCCGTCAGCGACACGCGGATGGTATCGCCGATGCCATCCAGCAGCAGCGAGCCGATGCCGATGGCGCTCTTGATTCTGCCCTGCTCCGGCAGTCCTGCCTCGGTCACGCCCAGATGCAGCGGATAATCGCATTGGCTGCTGGCCAGACGATAGGCTTTCACGGTATCGGGCACGTTGCTCGCCTTCATGGAGAGCACCATGTCGTAGAAGCCGCAGCGCTCGAGCATCTTTGCATGCTCCAGCGCGCTCTCCACCATGCCCTGCGGCGTCGGGCCGCCGTACTTGGCGATGATGTCCTTTTCCACAGAGCCGGAATTCACGCCGATGCGCACCGGGATATGATGCGCCTTCACGCAGTCCGCCAGAATGCGCACGTTTTTCTCGCCGCCGATATTGCCGGGGTTGATGCGCAGCTTATGGATGCCGTTTTCAACCGCAGCCAGAGCGAGCTTATGATCAAAATGAATATCCGCGACCAGCGGCACGGGGCTGCCGTCCACGAGGGCACGGACGGCCTTCGCGCAGTCCTCGTTATACACAGACACACGCACGATATCCGCGCCGGAAACAGCCAGCGCACGGATCTGGGAGAGCGTCGCCTCCACATCCGCCGTATCGGTATTGGTCATCGACTGGACGGACACGGGCGCGCCGCCGCCGATGAGCACATTGCCCGCCTTCACCTGTCTGGTAAGCTTTGCCATAGTTTTATCCTCCGTTTATCTTACGAAGATCTGCATGATATCCTTGTACGTAAGCGCGATCATCAGGCCCATGAGCAGGATGAACCCCGCTCCGTGGATCGCGCCCTCCAGCTCGCGCTTAATCGGCTTTCTGCGGATGCCCTCCACCAGCAAAAACAGCAAGCGGCTGCCATCCAAGCCCGGGATCGGCAGGAGATTCATCACGCCGAGGTTCACGCTGATGAGCGCGAGCAGCTCCAGATAGATATCCACCCCGCCCTGCTGGGTAACCTCCTGTATGACATACACCGTACCCACGGGACCTGTGACGCCTTCCACGCCCTCGCCCTTGAAGATCAGATTCTTGAGCGTCAGGCCGATCAGGCGCACGCTCTCCGCATTATAGCTCACAGAGAATGGGATGCTCTGAAGCAGCGAAACCTTCATGCGCTCCTGAGCGAAGGTGAACCCTACGCGATAACGCGCAACCTCCTCATCGTAAAACGGCGCGATCGGGATCTCTTTTTCTTCGCCGCCGCGCTCCACGCGCAGCGTGACCGTTTCGCCGTTGCTGCCCATGATTTCAGAGAGCACCGCGTCCACGCTGTCCGCAGGCGTATCATTCACAGTCAGCAGCGTATCGCCTGCCATCAGACCGGCTTGGGCGGCATGCGCCTCCACCTCGCCTACGCGAGGCACGGTGGTCCGAATACCCAGCGCGCTCATATAGAGCACAATCACCATAAAGGCGACAATGAAATTCATCACAGGGCCGCTGACAACTGTCGCAACGCGCTTCCAGACAGCCTGATTGTTGAACGCGCGCGGATCGCTTACATCCTCATCCTCGCCGTAAAACTGGCAGAAGCCGCCGATTGGCAGAAGACGCAGGGAAAACTGCGTGCCGCGCTTGTTTTTCCATTTACAAAGCAGTGGGCCCATGCCCATGGCAAACTCCTGCACCTCGATGCCGCAGGCGCGCGCAGCCAGATAGTGTCCGGCCTCGTGCGCCATGATCAGCACGCCGAGCAGCAGAAGCGCCAGAAATACATACATCCTTGCGTTACATCTCCTTCCGGCATCCGCCGGGACAATCCATTATACAGCGAAGCGGCTCGTTTTCAGCAGCTCCGTCGCCTTCGCGCGGGCCAGCAGATCGCTCTCGAACACCTGATCCAGCGTCGCATGATGGACGACAGGCACGGCGTGCATCGTCTCCTCGACGAGCTGCGCGATCTGGCCAAAGCGGATGCGGTCATGCAGGAACGCATCGACGGCGATCTCGTTGGCGCCGTTGAGGATCGCGCTCATCGTGCCGCCAACCTTCAATGCCTCATACGCCAGGCCCAGGCCCGGGAATTTCTCAAGGTCCGGCTGCTCGAAGGTCAGCGCCTTCATCTTCGCAAAGTCCACGCGGTCGCCGCCGGTGGCAAGGCGCTGAGGCCAGCTCATGGCATAGAGAATCGGCAGACGCATATCCGGCGTGCCCAGCTGGGCCATCACCGCGCCATCCTCAAACTCGACCATAGAGTGTATGACGCTCTGCGGATGAATCAGCACATCGATCTTTTCGGCCGGCATGTCAAACAGCCAGCGCGCCTCGATCACTTCCAGCGCCTTGTTCATCATGGACGCAGAATCGATGGTGATTTTTCTGCCCATGTTCCAGTTGGGGTGCTTGAGCGCCTGCTCCTTGGTGGCGAGCATGATATCCTCCGGCTCCCACGTACGGAACGGGCCGCCGCTGGCGGTGAGAATCAGCCGCTCCGGCTTATTGGGGCCTGCGCCCTGCAGGCACTGGAAAATCGCGCTGTGCTCGCTGTCCACGGGCAGCAGCGGATGGCCGGCCTTCCTGGCGGCCTCGGTCACCAGCTCGCCGCCGGCAACCAGCGGCTCCTTATTGGCCAGCAGCACGCGCTTGCCACATTTGAGGCTCTCCATGACCGCCGCAAGGCCCACAACGCCCACGACGGACACGAGCACATCGTCCGCATCGCATGCACGCACGACGTCCAGCAGAACATTGTCGCCGAACATCCACTGGCAGGCATTTCGGATATCCTCGGGAATCTCCCTGGGTTCCACCGTCAGCGCCGCAATCTGCGGCTTAAAGGCTCGAACCTGCTCAAAGAGCTTTTCTGCAGAAGAGTGGGCGACGATCGCCGTGACTGCAAAGCGGTCGCTGTGGCGCGCGGCGACGTCCAGCGCCTGCGTGCCGATGGAGCCCGTTGAACCCAGAATAGCCAATTTACGCATATTATCCCTCTTTATTCAATAAAACCCATTGCAGAGTATCAGCTGGTCACTCAGACAATCCGCGAAATCCTATCGGAAGTGCCCCCGGCTCCAGCCGGCCGGTCAATGCAGCACCAGCGTATAGCAGTACATCACAATCAGCGCGAAGATCACGCTGTCAAAGCGGTCCATGACGCCGCCATGGCCCGGGAAGAGCTTGCCGTAATCCTTGATGCCGCTGTAGCGCTTGAGCAGAGAGGCAGTCAGATCGCCGACCTGGCTGGCCACAGAGCCGATCAGGCCCAGCAGGATCGCCGCCGGAATCCCCGGCATCGGCGTGGACAGCAGATGCACAAACACCGCGCGGCAGGCAAGCGCAAAGATCACACTGCCCAGCACACCGGAAACGGCGCCTTCAACCGTCTTCTTCGGACTGACAGCCGGACAGAGCTTATGCTTTCCAAACGCACGTCCGCCCAGGTACGCCAGAATATCGCAGCCATAGGCAATACAGAACGCCATGGTGATCAGCGCAATGCCCGGCACACGGCCATACATCGTGCTGTGCATCATCATGAACATGGAAAAAGGCATCAGGCAGGTGAAAAGCGGATAGACAGATGCGGCCGCATTGGGGAACGTCGGCTCCTTGGAGAGAAGCACGCCCAGCATGGAAATGCCCATCGCCGCCGTCACCAGCAGCAGCGGATCGAGCACACCCATGAAACGACTGAGCGGCCACATCACAACCGCCGCAAAATAGCCGCCCCAAGTACAGATCTTGTATTTCGCTGCCGTCAGCGCCTTATAGCATTCACTCAGCGCGATCAGCGTCAGTGCGACAACCAGCGCATCCGCAACAAAACCCCGCATAATCAAAGCGGCAATCAGAATCGGCACGCCTACAAGCGCCGTTATCACACGAGTCTTCATAGCAGCACATACCTCTCTTCGCTTTATACGCCGCCAAAACGACGATTTCTCTTCGTATAGGCGAGCAGCGCTTCGTCATAAGCTTTTCGGTCGAAATCCGGCCAGAGCACGTCCGTCTGATAGAACTCGGCATAGGCCAGCTGATAGAGCAGGAAATTGCTCAGGCGGATCTCGCCGCTGGTGCGGATCATGAAATCAACCTCAGGCAGATCGGCGGTATACAATTCGGACTCAAAAAGCTCCATATCGATGGCGTCCGGATCAATCTCGCCGTCTCTGGCTTTTCTGGCCAGCGCACGCGCAGCACGCACGATCTCCTGCCTGCCGCCATAGTTGAGCGCGATATTGAGCTTGAGGCCCGTGTTATCCTTCGTGCGCTCCATCGCATTGCGCAGCGCCGCCTGCTGCTTCTCCAGCCCCTTGGGCATATCGCTGATATCGCCCAGGATACGGATGCAGACGTTCTCGCGATGCAGCTCATCGAGTTCCTTGGTGAAGTATTCCAGCAGAAGACCCATCAACGCGCCGACCTCCTCGGCGGAGCGCTTCCAGTTTTCCGTGGAGAATGCATAAATTGTCAGCGCCTCGATGCCCAGATGATCCGAATGACGGATGATCTCGCGCAGCGCCTCCACGCCAGCCTTGTGGCCAAAGGAGCGCGGCATGCCGCGCTTTTGCGCCCAGCGTCCGTTGCCATCCATGATGATGGCGACATGACGCGGCAGCAGTTCCTTTTTCAGCTCCACGTTTCCTGTTTCATCCTTGCCAAAGAAAGCCATATTATACCTCGCGCGCAATGCGCCGTTTTTCTCTCAGAGATGTTTTTATAGCAAAAACAGCGGGATCCGCGGAGCGCCGCCCCGACGAATCCCGCTTGATGACGATATACGATTTTGATCAGCCGTTTTCCTGCTTGCCGCCTGCGATCGGATCGACAAAACCGCTGACGGTCAGCTGCCTGCCGTCGTCGCTGGCATAGACCACGCGAAGCGTTGCGCCTGCGTCATCCTGACGTCTGGGCGCGCGGGTCACGGTGATCACAGGATCAACGCCTTCGCTTTCAAGCATGGCACGAGCCATGGAAAGCTCAAGGCCCAGGAGGTCATGCCTCATTTGACGTCCATGATCTCCTTTTCCTTGTCGGCGGTGATCTTGTCGATGTCCTTGATGTTCGCGTCGGTCAGCTTCTGGATCGCTTCCTCAGCCTTCTTCTGGTCGTCCTCGGTGATCTCCGAGTTCTTCTTCATCTTCTTGACCTGCTCGACGGCGTCGCGGCGGATGGAGCGGATGGCAACCTTGCTCTCCTCGGCGATCTTGCGAACCTGCTTGGTCAGATCCTTGCGGCGCTCGGCGGTGAGCTCCGGCAGCATCAGGCGGATGATCTTGCCGTCGTTGGACGGATTCAGGCCCAGATCGCTGGCGAGAATCGCCTTGCAGATATCCTTGACCATCTTCTGGTCCCACGGGTTGATCTGCAGAACGCGCGGTTCCGGCGCGGAAACGTTGGCGACATTCTTCAGCGGAGTCGGCGTGCCGTAGTAGTCGACCGTGATGCGGTCGAGCAGCTGCGGGTTGGCGCGGCCGGCGCGGATCGCCATCAGATCGCTGCGCAGGACATTCTTCGTCTTCTCCATCTTTTCCTTGGCATTATCCTGAATCTTCTTAGTGGGCATATTTACAGCCTCCTCGAATCGAATTTTTATCTACCCTATTTTACCCTACACCCCATGCCTTTGGCAAGCTTTTTTGCATAATTCGCACAAAGACGCGGGGTTACGACGGGGAATACGTTAGGGCTGCCGCCCTAAAACCTGCCTGGGGATTTCATCCCCAGACCCCTTCCTCGCTTCGCGCCTGTTTTAAGATATTGATCTAAAAAACGCCTCCGAAATCGGAGGCGTTTTACGGCATAGATTCTTAAAGCCGCCGCGAAGCGGAAATGGGGTCCGGGGACCGGTCCCCGGTCAGGGGTATGGGGATGAAATCCCCATTGTAACTCAGGGATGCACGTTGGTGCCCATCGGATCGCCCTCGATGACGCGCAGGATGTTCTGCGGGTCATCCAGACCGAACACGCGGATGGACGGGACCTTGTTCTCGCGGCAGATGGTGATCGCAGCAGCATCCATAACCTTGAGATCGCGCTCCTGAACCTCGTTGTAGGTGAGGTCCTTGAGCAGCTTGGCGTTGGGATTGACGCGCGGGTCGCTGTCGTAGACGCCGTCGACATTCTTGGCCAGCAGGATGGCGTCCGCGCCGATCTCAACCGCGCGCAGCGCAGCTGCGGTATCGGTGGAGAAGAACGGATTGCCCGTGCCGCAGGCGAAGATGACAATGCGGCCCTTTTCCAGATGGCGCACAGCGCGGCGATAGGTATACGGCTCGCAGAAGCGGGTCATCTCCACAGCGGACATGACGCGGGTCTGGATGCCCAGGCGCTCGATGGCGTCCTGCATGGCGATGGAGTTGATCGTCGTGCCGAGCATGCCCATGTGATCCGCGTTAATGGCGGTCATCTTAGCCGCCGGTCCCTGACGGCCGCGCCAGATATTGCCCGCGCCGATGACGATCGCGATCTCCGCGCCGGTCTCATGGAGCTGGCCGATGATGCCCGCCACACGGTCGATCTGCTCAAAGTCGAAAAGCCTGCCGTTATCGCCCAGGGCCTCGCCGCTGAGCTTGATGAGTACGCGCTTATACTGTGCCATACATATTCTCCTTTTGATACCGTCGATATGCAGGCGGCAATCAGCGCCGCCCGGCCGTATACGGTTTTCTAACTGTATAAAATTCGCCCAAAGAAGCACAAATTCCTGCCCGGATGCGGCGCCGCGCAAAAAAAGAGACATGCTTGCGCATGTCTCTCTTGTTTGTGAAGAATATGAAGATTACTTCTTCATCTTCGCCTGCTCGGCAGCGATGTCAGCGGCCAGATCGTTGACGCGCTTCTCGATGCCCTCGCCGCGCTCGAAGCGGACGAAGCGGACGACGTCGCACTTGCCGCCCAGCATCTTCTCGACGCTGATGTCCGGATCCTTGACGAACGGCTGCTCCAGGAGGCAGACTTCCTTGTAGTACTTCACGATGCGGCCCTCGACCATCTTCTCGACGATCTTCGCCGGCTTGCCCTCGTTGAGCGCCTGCTGGGTCAGGACCTCGCGCTCCTTCTCCAGGTTGTCAGACGGCACCTCGTTGCGGCGCACAAACTGCGGATTCGCAGCAGCGATGTGCATAACGAGATCGTGGCTCATGGCCTTAACCTCATCGGTCACTTCGCCGGCCAGCTCGACCATAACGCCGATGCGGCCGCCCATGTGGATGTAGGTGTCAACCATGCCGTTGGCCGCCTCGAAGCGGGCGAAACGGCGCAGGGAGATCTTCTCGCCGATGGCCGCGGTGGCCTCGCCGATCAGGTCGTTGACGGTCTTGGTCTCGTCAGCATAGAAGGTCTGAGCGAGCATTTCCT
>SVGO01000112.1 GCA_015056305.1 Clostridiales bacterium
TTAAGGGGCATGCCTGAGAAAGAACAAAGCGGCTGACAAACCAATTCGATGCCTCTTAAGAGGCGTGCTAGTAAAAGGGCCTTGAAGGCCCAAAAGGAAACCACCAGCTTAGCTGGTGGTTTTCATTGCATTTCGGTGCTTTACCACTTGTTCTCAACCTTCTCGGCAAAGCCCATCAGATCGCGGATCGCAAGCTTCGTACCGTCGTCCAGCACGACCGTGCCCGTGAATCTGCCGAAGACCTGATTCTGGTCGCTCTTGATGAGGCCCACGTCCGTGCAGGATGCGCGGTTGATCACAGGAACAAAATCCATCTCGAACCGGCCGTCGTCGCTGGTGAACGTCCAGGGTTTCAGATAGTCCTCTTTCCCGTCCTTCATGGGGATATTGAACGTGACCCGCGACAGCTTATGCGCCTTGCCCGCATAGAAGAGCATATTCTCGCTCGCCGCGCTCGTATCGCCGAAGCCATAGCCGATATTGAAGCCGAAATCCACGCCGTCCGCAAGGCCAGAGGCGCTGCCCCAGTACCAGGTATTATGATATGTCCACACGCCGCGGCCCCAGTCCAGCACGCCGAAGGACTCCGCCGGATCGAAAACAAACGTCTGCGTGCCGATCTTCACCGTGCCGCTCGCACGCATGCAGTTGATCTTCTGATTGTAGTAGAAATGCGCCTTCTTTTCAAACGGCGTGCAGATGACAATCGACTCCTCCGGCTCATCGCTCAGCGTCACATCGATGTCGATCGGCTGTCCGTCCTTAAAGTCGTCCATATGCGCCGTGAGGCGGCGTTTGCTGTCCGCGACGGTGAATTTCATCTCATAGCCCTTGCCCGCATGCGCCGTCACGCCCTCCTTGGACGTCGGCGGGAGGCCTGTTTTGCCCATCGGGAAGACGCTCATCGGGGACTTGGTGATCTCCCACGGCGTGCCCTCGAAGGAGAGGAAAGAAATGGAATCCAGGCCCATATAGCTGTTGTCCGCAATCGTGAGCGCAATGCCGAAGCGGTCGTTGCCCACGTAGTAATAATCCCACTCCTTCAGCCGCGCAAAACCGCCCTTGACCTTTGTGCGGTCATAGACCGGCAGAAGGCATCTGGCGAATCCGGGTTCGGTCAGATTGCCGTGTTCATCCAGCAGCGGGATCGCCCTTGTGATTTCATGCTGCATATGCATCCTCCTCGTTAAAAGGAAATATGCGCCCGCGCAGGAATCGTGCACAGGCGCATATCATGGTTTTGCTCAGATCTTTTCCAGAATCTCCACGACGTCGAGCACGCGCTGTCTGGGCACCAGCGGAGAAGGCACGCCCCTGCCCGCGCAGTCCAGCAGATGCGACAACTCACGATAGAACCAGCCGCTTGCGCCCAAATTGATGCCGCAGTCGACGATAACCGGATCCGTGATATCGAACTCTGTCACCGTGCCGTCGGCAGCATAGCCGGTCACGCCGTTATGATCGCAGATGAGCATGCCTCGCTCAAAATACACGCGCCAGCGCGCGGTGAACGGAATCGCCGCATTGAACCACGCTGCCTCCGCCGAGACATTCAGTCCGTTGTGATAGATATACTGGAAGCGATACTGCTCGGCATAGGCCTTGCCCTCGCCCGCGCATTCGGTGAAGATCACGTCGTCCGGCTTGCCGAACATGCTCACAATCACGTCCAGATCATGGATATGCAGATCGAACGGCAGCAAACCGCTCTTCTCCTTATCCAGCAGCCAGCCGCCCTGCGACCACTTCGGGCAGGCGGTCAGGCGCTCAAAGCAGCCATCCAGCGGCTTGCCGTAGCGCTTGTCGGCGATGACCTCGCGCAGCGTCTCCACCTCGCGGGTGAACTGCAGCACCTGCGCGATATACAGCTGCACGCCGTTTTCCTCTGCGGCGGCGTACATCTCTTTGGCGTCCCTGAGATTGAGCGCGACGGGTTTTTCGCAGATGATATGCTTTTTCTGCTTCGCCGCTTCGAGTACGAGCGCCTTATGCAGATACGTCGGCGCGCACACGTCGATCACGTCGATCTCATGCGTCGTGCAGGCCTCGGCGATACTTTCGTAAATCGGCAGATTCCACTTAGCAGCGCTGGCTTGATCGCTGTCCGTCCTGCCGACGCAGGCAGCGACATTTGCCCCTTCGATCTCAAGATAATTCATATAGTGGCAGGTGCCCATGCCGCCAAGACCGACGAGAAGAATATTCATGCCCGTCCTCCTTTAGAGCGCATAGCCCTGCGCGATGAGATACTCCGCGCTGTCCTTGACCGCCTGATTGACCTCGGCGAGGTCCTTCGGGCCTGCAGCGGTAAACTCGATCTCGATAGAGTACGGGCTCATATTGCCCGCGTCCTCCAGCTGCTTAAAGAATTTCGGGAAGTCGATCCAGCCCTTGCCGACCGCCGGGAAATCCCATACATTCTTCTCGCCGCCCTTATCCTTGAGATGGACATAGGCCACGTCGTCGATACAGTCCTTCAGGTCCTCGCACGGATCGACGTCGCCGTAGAAGACGACATTGGCCGTGTCATAATTGACTTTTACGCGGTCGCTGCCGACCAGCCGGACGATCTCAGCGAGCACGCTACCCTTGCCGTGCTCCTTGCCGTGCGTTTCCAGCACAAGCTTGAGGTTATACTTTTCCAGATGCGGCACGAGCGCAGCGATATACTTGGCCACGGTCTCATTGTCCGCGACGGCATTATCCTTGAGATGCGCCTCGCCGATGGAGCTGACGATATAATCGCAGCCGAAGAACGCAGCCAGGCGGATATTCTTCACGAAATCGCCGATGCGCTCGGTATCCATGAGATTGCAGTGACCGCTCATGGCAAAGGGTTTCAGGCCGGCGCTGTCGAGCTTATCCTTGATCTCCAGCAGGCGCTCAAAGCTCTGATCCGGAAACACATGCTCCGTCCAGCCCTTGGTCGCCGTCAGCTCGATATACTTGAAGCCCGCAGCGGCGATGCCTTCGATGGCCTCCTCGATGGAGAAGCCGTGATAGCAATTGGAATTGACCGCAATGATTCTGTTCATGGGAAATGCTCCTTTCTTGGGAGGACGGGAGGACGTAAGGACGTTGGGGCTGCCGCCCCAAGCCCTGCCTGAGGGACATCGTCCCTCAGACTCCCTTTTTCGCTTCGCGCTGTTTATAAGAACCATATAAGCCTTCCCCCCTATGGGGAAGGTGGCTCGCCGAAGGCGAGACGGATGAGGTCCTGCCCGCAGGCGATTCTCTCTAATCAGCCGTTGACCTTGACCGTGCAGCCCTTCTCGCTGGATTCGATCGCGCCGAACACCGCGCGCATCGCGGTCAGCGCGCTTTCGCCGGTGATATACGGCGCGGTTTCATCCTTGATACAGTCGACAAACATATCGATCACGCCAGAAGCCGTCTGGTTGTCGTTGGTCTGGATCTGATCAACGTCGTAGTATTCCTCCTCGCCGTTCTTCTTGACGAGCACGAGCGTATGATCCGGATGATCATAGATGCGCAGCACGCCCTCGGTGCCCCAGAGCACGGTGGAGTTATCCTCCGCGCCGTAATTCGTCCAGGAGACGGTCATCGTGCCCATCGCGCCGCCGTCCATCCTATAGATCACAAACGCGTTATCGTCGACGGTGATCGGGCTGCCGTCGGCAAACTTCTTATCCAGCACGGACAGCATAGCGCTGACCTCGGTGATCGTCTGACCGGTCAGGTACTGCAGCAGGTCGGTCTTATGCACGCCCAGATCGGCCATCGCGCCCATCGCCGCGCGCTTCTTATCAAAGAACCAGGTATTCAGGCCCGGATCAACGCTCCAGGTCTCGGGGCCGCCATGGCAGAAGGCCGTCTTGAAGGTGAGCACCCTACCGATCGCGCCGGCGTCGATGAGCTCTTTCGCCTTCTTGTGCGCGCCCGCCAGGCGCTGATTCTGGCCGATCATCAGGCGCTTGCCCGCCGCCTTCGCAGCGGCGACCATGGCCTCGCAATCCTCCAGCGTGGTGGCCATCGGCTTTTCGCACAGGACGTGCTTACCGGCCTTGAGCGCCGCGATGGTGATTTCGGCATGGCTGGTATTGGACGAGCACACGCTCACGGCCTCCACGTCGGAGGCGAGCAGCGCCTCGACGCTCTCATACGCCGTCGCGCCGTATTTTTCGGCAAGCTCCTTCGCGCGGTCGAGGTTGATATCGTACAGCGCGGTAATCGTGCAATCCGCATTGGCCGCATACTCGGGCAGATGGCGCACCTGGCCAATCTTGCCGCAGCCGATCAAACCGACTTTAATCATAAGAATCTCTTCCTTTCATCCGTTCAGGAACGGCCGGGGTGCCGCCCGGACCCGCCTGGGGACATCGTCCCCAGACCCCTTCTTTGCTTCGCAGCGGTTTAAAGCCGCTTAATTATTCTTTTCTTTCTTCTGCAGCAGCACCGCCGCGACGACGATGAAGCCCTTGAACGCCTCGCGCAGGAACGGCGGGACGCCCATGAGGTTGAGCAGGTTATTCATGACCGCGATGATCAGCATGCCGAAGACGGTACCGATGATCGAACCCTTGCCGCCGGACATGCTCGTGCCGCCGACAACGACCGCCGCGATGGCGTCCATCTCATAGCCGCTGCCCGCGTTGGCATAGTCCATGGAGCCGATGCGCGCAACCTGAATGATCGCCGCGACGGACACCAGGAAGCCGGAGAGCACATACACCAGAGACGTGACCTTCTCGACATTGATGCCGGACAGGCGCGCCGTACGCTCATTGGAGCCGATGGCATAGACATGACGGCCGAACGTCGTCTTGCGGGAGATGACGTGCAGGATCACCGCCAGAATCAGCCAGTAGATGATCGGCAGAATGACCTGACCGCCGATCTTGGTATTGGCGATCGCCAGGAACTGCGTGGGCACCTTCACGCCCGCCGTCTGCATGACCTGCTGGGTCACGCTGCGGCAGATCTTCATCATGCCCAGCGTCGCGATGAACGCCGGCAGCTTCTGCCTTGCGACCAGGAAGCCGGACACGCTGCCCAGCAGGCAGCCCATGAGCATACAGGCCAGAATGCCAATGGCAAACGCCGGCACGCCGGTGATGCCCATGCCGGTGAGCAGGCCGTCCGGATACTGATTGACGCAGACCATCAGCACAGCGCCGACAGCCACCAGCGTCGAGCCGACAGCCAGATCGATGCCGCCGGAGATGATGACAAACGTCATGCCCAGCGCGACGATGCCGACGCTGGCGTTATTTCGCAGGATATTGATCCAGTTGCGGGACCAATGGGAGAACCACGCGCCGAAGCTCTCAAAATCGAAGCCGAGCGCAAGGGTCTGCAGAATGATCATCAGCACCAGAACGCAGCCGGTTGAGAAAAGCGGATTGGTCTTCCACTGATGGGCTGCCTTCTGCAGGATGGTTTGATTTTTCGTCCGCTGAGTCATGGTTAAAAACTCCTCTCCACTCTCTTAGCCGCCGGTCGCCAGGCGCATCATTTCGTGTTCATTCATGCTCTCTCCGGAAACCTCGGCCCGCACGCTGCCGTGATACATGACCAGCGCACGGTCGCACAGGCGGATGATCTCCTGCGCCTCGCTGCACAGGACCACAACCGCCACGCCCTGCTCGGCCAGCCGGAGGATGATCTCGTAGATCTCTTCCTTCGCGCCGACGTCGACGCCCTGCGTCGGGTTATCCAGAATCAGCAGGCTCGGATTCGCGCTGAGCCACTTGGCCAGCACGACCTTCTGCTGATTGCCGCCGGAAAGGCTGGTGATGGAATCCTTTTCCTTCTCCATCTTGATGTGCAGATCCTTGCGCTGCTTGGCGAACTGCGCAAGCTGCTCCTTCGCCTGAATGAGGCCGAACTTCGTGAGCCTGGGCAGCGTGACGATCGAGCCGTTTTCAAGGATGTTCATATCCTTGATGATACCGTTCTCCTTGCGGTTTCGCGGCAGATAGCCGATGCCCAGCCCCAGCGCCTGCTGCGTGGAGGTGATGGTCACGGGTTTGCCGTGCATATAGATCTGGCCCTGATATTTGCCCTGCGCGCCGAATACCGCGCGGAAGAGCTCGCTGCGGCCGTCGCCCAGCAGGCCCGTCACGCCGAGCACCTCGCCCGCGCGAACGCTCAGACTGACATTGCGGAAATGCGGCTCCTGCGTGAGCTTTTCGATGCGCAGCACTTCCTCGCCGAGGTTCGCCGCGGCGGTCTTATTGCCTGTATGCACCTCATGGCCGACCATGTCCCGCGCGATCTCGGGGATGCTGGTGTCCTTCACATAGCCGTCGGCCACCATCACGCCGTCGCGCAGGACGGTATAGCGGTCGCAGATCTCCATGACCTCGCGCAGCTTATGCGAGATGAAGACCACGCCGACCTTCTGCGCCTTGAGCGTGCGCAGCATATCAAAAACGCGCTCGATCTCCGGATCGGTGAGCGAGGTTGTCGGCTCGTCCATGATGATGATCGATGCGTTCATCATCAGCGCGCGTGAGATTTCGACAATCTGTTTGAAGGAAGCATCCAGCGTGGACACCATCGCGCCCGGATCGATTTGAAGATCCATCTGCCGGAAAAGCTCCTTCGTCTTCTGATACATGGCCGCGTGATCGACAAAGCCGAGCTTCGTGCGCAGCTCACGGCCGATAAACATGTTTTCGTAAACGGGAAGATCGTTGATCAGGTTCAGCTCCTGATGGATAAACGCGATGCCCGCGTTCAGAGACTGCGCGGGATTGGCGAACGTGACGGGCTTTCCATCCAGCTCGATGGATCCCCTGTCCGCAGGCAGAACGCCGCCGAGGATATTCATCAGCGTCGACTTGCCCGCGCCGTTTTCACCCAGGAGCGCACAGATTTCACCCTCATTGAGATGAAAATCGACGGCCTTGAGCACGTCGTTGGCGCCGAAGGATTTGACAATCCCTTTCATGGTCAGATTCATGCGTTCACATCCGTTCCTGTGAAGTCATTCACACTTGTCCTTATTTGCTCCCCTTAGGAAAGAAAGGGCCATGGCAAAGCCACGGCCCTTTTGGTGGTTAGGAATTAATAGACGGTGTTGGCCGGGTCGAGGTACTCGTCAACATTCTCAGCAGACACGATCTGGGACGGGATCACCTTGACGGCATCCACGGTCTCGCCTCCAACGACAGCGATGGCAACGTCCATGCAGTCCTTGATCATCAGCGGGCTGTACAGCGCGGAAGCGGCGCCGATCTGGTCAGCCTTGTCCTTGATGATGCCGAAGTACTCCTGGCAGCCGCCGCCGCCGGTGATGGCCTTGATCTCAGTGCGGCCG
>SVGO01000113.1 GCA_015056305.1 Clostridiales bacterium
AGCGCTTACCGCAGACCTCAGCTTTAGCTGGGGCTTTTTCATATCCAATCGAACAATGTTTTATTATCCGGCTATCCCAGCGAATGTGCGACATAGTACTTGGCTAGCGCGTAGCCGGGCGGCACCCAGTGGGCGAAACAGCCCGGCGAAGCGGCCCGGGAGAGTAGGACACTGCCGGATTCCATATGAGGAAGCTCAGCAAATGCTGGGCTTCTTCTTTTTGCATTTTTGGAAGAAAAATGAAGAAAGCAAAAAGATGATCAGCAAAAATCAGAAAAAGGGAGGAAAACAGAATTTGACTTTGCGTTGGCTGCGGTGATAGATTGAGCGTCCGTCACATTTTTCGCGGTCGCCTGATGAAAGGACAGGCACCGCCCGACTTGGTAAGATAGGCACCCTATAACTACCAGGAGGAAGCAGACAGAAAGGAGTCTTGCACCCATGAAAATGGAAACCAAACGATTGATACTCAGAGAGCTGACCATGGAGGATTTTGAAGCGCTTCATGAAATTCTCTCCGACCTGCAGACCATGAAGCATTATCCGGCGCCCTTTGACGAAGCAAAAACAAGGGAATGGATTGCAAAGAATCAGGCCAGATATGCTGAACTGGGATTTGGCTTGTGGGCCGTGGTGCTCAAAGAAACCGGAAAGGTGATCGGCGATTGCGGCATCACAATGCAAAACATCCATGGTCAGCTTTTGCCGGAAATAGGATATCATATCCACAAGAAGTATCAGCGGCAGGGCTATGCCTCGGAGGCCGCAGAAGCCTGTCAGAAATATCTGTTTGAACGCACAGCGTTTCATGCGGTGTATTCCTATATGAAGTATACGAACGAAGCGTCGTATGGCGTTGCGATGAAAACAGGGATGCGATTCGTGGAAGAATATGCTGATTCGGTGAACGTGCGTACACGGGTATATGCCATCACGCGCGAAGCGTGGAATACGCGCCATAACGGCATGCATGACGTGTAAGCCATGAAAGGTTCTGGATACATAACCAGAACTTTTCTATTCTCAGCGCAGGAAAGAGGGATTGAATAGGCGAAATATATAAGATCGTGTATCAGGACGTTTGAAAAGGATGGAACATTGCCGATGAGATTTACCAAAATGCACGGGCTTGGCAACGACTATATCTATGTCAATGCCTTCAAGGAGCATATCGAAGATCCGCATGCGCTGGCGGCGAAGATCAGTGACCGGCATTTTGGCGTGGGCAGCGACGGTTTGGTGCTGATTTGTCCCAGCGAGATTGCGGATTTCAGGATGGACATGTATAACGCGGACGGCTCGCAGGGCGAGATGTGCGGCAACGCCAGCCGCTGCGTAGCCAAATACGTCTACGATCACGGCATGACGGACAAGGACGTCGTTACACTGGAAACGCTTGCCGGAATCAAAACGCTGCATATGCAGATAGAGGATGGCGTGGTTGAATCTGTGCGCGTGGACATGGGCGCGCCGAAAACAGCCTGTGAGGATGTGCCGTGCCTGCTGGGCAGCGGCGTGGTCAGAAAGGCCAGGATTCAGGCGCTGGACCGCGAGTTCGAAATCACGCCGGTGAATACCGGCAATCCCCACGGCGTCATCTTCCTGGACGAGCCTGTGGAGGAATTTGACATAACCAAATACGGCCCGGTGCTCGAGAAGCATCCGGCCTTCCCGAAAAAAGCGAATATCGAGTTTGTCAACGTGCTTTCGCGGGATCGCCTGCGCATGCGCGTGTGGGAGCGCGGCAGCGGCGTAACGCTGGCCTGCGGCACGGGCTCCTGCGCGGTGCTTGTAGCGGCGAATCTCTGCGGTCTTTGCGACAGACGGGCGACCATCGTGCTTGATGGCGGTGAACTGGTGGATCAGTGGGACGAGGCGACGGGTCATGTGATGATGACCGGCCCGGCGACCCATGTATTTGACGGCGAATACGACATTTGAACCGACCAGAAAGCGAGGTGCCCCATGACGCTCGTTTCCGACGCGATGCTCTTTGCTGCCCGTGCTCACGACGGCATGCTGCGCAAGGGAACTGGCATTCCCTATATCCTGCATCCCGGCGAGGTGGCTGCCATCGCAGCCACGCTCACGGATGATCAGGAAATCCTCGCCGCGGCGCTTCTTCATGACGTCATGGAGGATTGCGGCGTAGGGGAAAAGGAGCTCGCCGAAAGATTCGGCAGCCGTGTGGCGCAGCTGGTCAGGAGCGAAACGCAGGAGCGCGGAGGCGATCCAGGCGAGACGTGGCTTTCTCGCAAGCAGGGAGCGGTCATGCGCATTGCACAGGGGGATCGGGCGGTCAAAATCATTGCGCTCAGCGATAAGCTGAGCAACATGCGGGCCATTCACAGGGATTACGACAGACATGGCGAGCGGCTGTTTTTCCGCTTCCATCAGCACGATAAGGCGCTGCATGCCTGGTATTATCGCAGCATTGCAGCGCTGCTGGAAGGAGAATTGGGGAATACGGACGCCTGGTGCGAGCTTTCGGAACATATCGCATATGTGTTTGCAGATGTTCCCAGCGGGATGCAGCCCTCTGACGAGGCGTGATATGCGCCTGCAATGTTATGCTTGACAAAAACCGAAGGGCAGTGTATGATTAACAATTGAGCATCCGGGCCGGATGAGAAAAAGGAATACGCAGGAGAGGAGAATTGAGTATGAAGTGTTGTGTGTCTGTTGCGCGCAAGAGCATGCTGATTTCCTCTTTTTGTCTGATTTGTGCATGATAACCGCCTTTTGGCGGTTTTCTTTTTGCAGCGCGCGCCTTGACGGTATTCGGCCCATACGCTATAATTTCGTTGATATACATATGAAAATGTATATTTATACAACGCGTATTCAATCACTTTGCGGTCGATGACCGCTTCCTCCCGGGAACGGATTCTGTCATGGAAATGCGTTCTGTCCGCAGGAAGATGTTTTGAAGAGATTCCGACTTTCATGAAAAGAAGGAGAGATCCGATGGCAGTATTGATCTTGGAAGATGGTTCCCGCTTCGAAGGAACCCTGTTTGGACATAAGCAGAGCGTCAGCGGCGAGGTGGTCTTCACCACCGGCATGTGCGGCTATCAGCAGACGATGACCGATCCGGCCTACAAGGGTCAGATTGTGTGTATGACCTATCCGCTCATCGGCAACGTGGGCATCAATGATCTGGACAACGAGAGCGGCGCCGTGCAGATGGCCGGCGTGATCGTCAGCGAGCTGTGCGAGCTGCCCAGCAACTGGCAGCTCAAGAAGAGCCTGGATGAGTACCTCGACGAACAGGGCGTGACCGGCATCTTCGGCGTCGATACCCGTGCGCTGACCCGCCACATCCGCAACAATGGCGCGATGCGCGGCTATATCGCACAGGACGAGACTGCCGATGTGCCCTGCGCAGATGCTGCCAATCTGATCACGGAGGCAACCTGCGCTAAGGCCTATGATGTGTCTGCCGAAGGCGATGTGAAGATCGCTGTGCTGGATCTGGGCATGAAGAAGAGCCTGACGAACTGGATTGTGAAGCAGGGCGCGAAGGTCACCGTTTTCCCGGCGACGGCTACTGTCGAGGAGCTCCTTGCTTCCGGCTGCGACGGCGTGCTCGTCTCTGCCGGCCCGGGAAATCCGAACGACTATCCGCAGATCGTCGAGACTGTGAAGGCACTTATGCAGGAAAAGCCGACCATGGGCGTGGGCATGGGCCATCTGATGATGGCGCTGGCCTCCGGCTGCAGGGTGGAGAAGATGCGCTACGGCCATCACGGCTCCAATCAGCCGGTCAAGGATTTCGCCCGCGGCACCTGCGCCGTGACCAGCCAGGCCATCGGCTACGCGGTTCGCGGCGAGGATTTGCCCGAGGGCGTCACGGTCAGCCATATCAACTGGAACGACAAGACCGTCGAGGGCCTCAAGTATACGGGGAAGAATGCGTTCTCCGTGGCGTTTGTGCCGGGCGGCCTGGGCGGCCCGTTTGACACGACGTATCTCTTTGATGAATTCCTCGCGATGGTTCGCGGGAACGCTGGCAAGTAAGGGGGCCTGAGCATGCCGAAGAAGGAATGGATTAAGAAAGTACTGGTGATCGGCTCCGGCCCGATCGTCATCGGCCAGGCGGCGGAGTTTGACTACGCCGGCACGCAGGCCTGCCGCGTCCTCAAGGAGGAGGGCCTGGAGGTTGTGCTGGTGAACTCCAACCCGGCGACCATCATGACCGATACCGATATCGCGGACAAGGTGTACCTGGAGCCGCTGACGGTGGAGTCCATCGAGCGCATCATCAAGCTGGAGCGCCCGGACAGCCTGCTGGCCTCCCTGGGCGGCCAGACCGGCCTGAACATGGCCATGGAGCTGGACGAGCGCGGAATCCTTGAAAAGTATAACGTCAAGCTTCTGGGCACGAAGATCGACGCGATCCGCCGTGCGGAGGACCGCGAGGACTTCAAGAACATGATGCTGGACATCGGCGAGCCGTGCATCGACTCCGTCATCGTCCACGACGTGCAGCCGGCGGTCGATTTTGCCAATGAATTCGGCTATCCGGTGATCGTCCGCCCGGCGTATACCCTGGGCGGCACGGGCGGCGGCTTCGCGGCCAACGAGAAGCAGCTGCGCGAGATCTGCGCGGACGGCCTGCGCTCCTCCCGCGTGCACGAGAATCTCATCGAGAAGAGCGTCGCCGGCTGGAAGGAAATCGAATACGAAGTCATCCGCGACGGCGCGGGTAACTGCATCACCGTCTGCAACATGGAGAACTTCGACCCGGTCGGCGTGCATACCGGCGACTCTATCGTCGTCGCCCCGACGCAGACCCTGCGCGAGGACGAGGCGTACATGCTGCGCCATGCCGCGCTGAATATCATCTCTGAGCTGGGCATCGAGGGCGGCTGCAATGTGCAGTTTGCGCTCGATCCGAACTCCATGAAGTACTACGTCATCGAGGTCAACCCGCGCGTGTCCCGTTCTTCCGCGCTGGCGTCGAAGGCGACCGGTTATCCGATCGCCAAGGTCACCACGCGCATCGCACTGGGCTATACCCTCGATGAGATCGCCAACGGCGTCACCGGCTGCACGTTTGCCTGCGCCGAGCCGACGGTCGACTATATCGTGCTCAAGTTCCCGCGCTGGCCGTTTGACAAGTTCGTCTATGCCGATAAGCACATCGGCACCAAGATGAAGGCGACCGGCGAGATCATGTCCATCTCCACGAACTTCGAGAGCGCGCTGCTCAAGGCGGTCCGTTCTCTGGAAACCGGCATGGACAGCCTCGTCGTGCCGGCGCTGGAGGCGCTCAGCGATGAGGAGCTGGAAACCCAGCTGCATGAGATCAACACCGAGCGCGCGTTCGTCGTGGCCGAGGCGCTGCGCCGCGGCGTGAGCCTGGAGCACGTCTACGACGTGACCAAGATCGATATCTGGTTCCTCAAGAAGGTCCAGAATATCGTCGAGATGGAGCAGGCGCTGCGCCTGCTTGGAAGCAAGGACAAGCTGGATCGCAACATGCTCATGGACGCCAAGAAGATGGGCATGTGCGACAAGGCAATCGCGCGCTTCGTGGGCAGCGATGAGCTGACCATCCGCGCCATGCGCAAGGAGATGAACATCCTCCCGGCGTTCCGCAAGGTCGATACCTGCGGCGGCGAGTTCGAGGCTGTCAGCCCGTATTTCTACAGCGTGTACGGCGGCGCGACCGAGGCGTTCAACTCCGGCAGGAAGACCGTGGTGGTTCTCGGCTCCGGCCCGATCCGTATCGGTCAGGGTATCGAGTTCGACTACTGCTCCGTCCACTGCGTCTGGGCGCTCAAGAAGGCCGGTTTTGACACCGTCATCATCAACAACAACCCGGAAACCGTCTCCACCGACTTTGATACCGCGGACAGGCTGTACTTTGAGCCGCTGACCCCGGAAGACGTGTGGAACATTCTGGAGATCGAGCAGCCGGTGGGCGTGGTCTGCCAGTTCGGCGGCCAGACGGCCATCAAGCTGGCGAAGGCCGTGCGTCAGGGCGGCTACAACATCCTGGGCACGGATCTGGGCGACATCGACGCCGCCGAGGACCGCGAACTGTTCAATCAGCTGCTCAATTCCCTGGGCATCCCGCAGCCCAAGGGCACGACCGTCTTCACCGCGGACGAAGCCGCCGAGGCGGCCAAGATGCTGGGCTATCCGGTGCTGGTGCGCCCGAGCTACGTGCTCGGCGGTCAGGGCATGGAGATTGCCTACAGCGAGAAGCACATCCGCGAGTACATGGATATCATCAACCTGAATATTCAGGAGCATCCGATTCTGGTTGACAAGTATCTGCTGGGCCGCGAGATCGAGGTCGACGCGATCTGCGACGGTGAGAACGTGCTCATCCCGGGCATCATGGAGCATATCGAGCGCGCGGGCATTCACTCCGGCGACTCCATCTCCGTCTATCCGCCCCAGCACATCGCCCCGCGCATCCAGCGCCTGGTGACCGATTACACGATCAACATCGCGCGCAGCCTGCATGTCAAGGGCCTGGTGAACATCCAGTTCATCGAGTATGCGGGCGACCTGTACATCATCGAGGTCAATCCGCGTTCCTCCCGTACCGTGCCGTATATTTCGAAGGTCACCGGTATCCCGATCGTCGAGCTGGGCGTGCGCGCGTCCCTGGGCGAGAAGGTGCCCGCGATGGGCTTTGGTACCGGCCTGTATCCGCCGGCGCCGACCGTGGCCGTCAAGATGCCGGTCTTCTCCTTCGAGAAGCTCAACGAGGTCGAGGTCGCCCTCGGACCGGAGATGAAGTCCACCGGCGAGGCGCTGGGCCTTGCGGAGACCGCCGAAGAGGCGTATCTCAAGGGCTTTGCCTCCACGAAGATGGCGATCCCGCGCCCGGAGGAGGGCGGCGTGCTCTTCGCCATCGCCGACCACGACAAGCGCGAGGCGCTGGGTCTGGCCGAGACGTTCGCGGCGCTGGGCTTTGATATCTATGCGACCACCGGCACCGCGCACATGCTCAACCACAACTACGTGGGCGCGCAGCCTGTGCCGCGTCCCGGCGAGGACACCGACGCGCTGGCCAAGCTCTTCGACTCCGGCAAGATCCGTCTCATTATCACCACGCCGACCCATGGCCGCGATCCGCACCGCGCGGGCTTCCGTCTGCGCCGCATGGCGGTCGAGTACGGCATCGCCTGCGTGACGAGCATCGACACCGCGAAGCTGCTCATGAAGTGCGTCAAGCTTGGCGACAAGGCCAAGGATGTGCCGCCTCTGGGCCTGCATGATCTGATTCTCTGATTCCTTCATTTTGTATAAG
>SVGO01000114.1 GCA_015056305.1 Clostridiales bacterium
CACAAACATGCCCGGATTCTTGCAGGTTACGCGGCAGATATCGCGATCCTCCCACATGCAGGGAATGGAATCAAGCGCAGGCGCGGCCTTCGCCTCGCCCGACCAGACGCCCATCTCGCTCAGCTTGCAGAAGATGCCGTCGACCACCTGATCAACCACCATCTGCGAGCGCAGGCGGCGCTCGTCCACCATCAGCACACAGCCGGGCGTGCCCTCCTGCGCAAGCGCGCCGGTCAGCGACGCATTATGCATCGGCTTATCCGGCAGCACCCAGATCACCTCCGGGCACAGGGCCGCCGCGCCGGGGATCATCGTCTCCGCATGCTTTTCATGCACGCGCACGCCGTAAAGCTCGCTGGTGATCTGGGAGCTGGTGTGGATATCCATCACCAGATCCGCGCCCTTCATATCCTGAACGACGGCATAGCAGATGCCTTCCAGCGCCGTGCCATCCTGCACGCCGGGGAACGCGCGGTTCATATCCAGCATCGTGGAGGACGGCACCATGCGCTGGCCCACGTCCAAACCGATGGGATTGAGCATCGGATACATATCCACCACGCCATGCAGATGCTGCGGCTGCGCCATGATGCGCTGCGCCACGTCATAGATGACCAGCTGGCCCATTCTTTCGTCTCCATGGATGCCCGTGGCCAGGCAAACGCGCGCCGCCGCCCCATCCTCGGAGCGATAGCGGCAGCGCAAAATGCTCCACGACTCGCCAATGGGCATCTTTACCGACGCCACAACCGTCTTTTCTTTGAGGACTGCCAAGCAAACCCCTCTCTTTCAAAAAGGGAAGATGCAACTCCTCCCCAATTATTCATACAAATCCTATCACAAATGCGCCCATTTTGCAAGAGAAACGCATGATTTCACTTAACTTTGCCCAAATTTGTTCGGTTATGAGTTCTTCTTTTCAGAATCGCCATAATATGATACACTGTATATGGTATGTTTTGCCCTTTTGCGGACAGGCATATCCGCATTCAGACCCCCCATAACAAGCCGCCGCTTTATAAAGGAGAATCAAGCATGAAGATCGGCCTGTTTTCCGATACATTTTATCCCGAGATCAACGGCGTGGCCACGTCCATCCTCTCGCTGCACAAGGAGCTGACGCGCCACGGGCACGAGGTGCATGTGTTTGCGCCCAAGTGCCGCGGCTGGGAGGATAACCAGCACGAAACGTTCCACTATATCACCTCTGCGCCGTTCCTCGTGCTCAAGGACCGCAACTTCGCCTTCCCCGGCCCGATCACCAACTGGGAGGCGACGAAGCTGGATTTCGACATCGTACACACCAACAGCGAATTCGTGATGGGTTACTTCGGCAAGCACGTCGCCAAATCCAACGACAGCGTGCTCATCCACACCTATCACACCATCTGGGAGGAATACACCTACTATATCACCCACGGCGTGGCGGACGAGGCCGCGCGCAAGGTGGCGCGCAAGTATTCGCAGTGGTGGTGCAACCGGTTTGACCGCATCGTTTGCCCCACGGGCAAGACGCTGGGCCTGCTGTATGATTACGGCGTGCGCGCACCGATGGATATCATCCCCAGCGGCATGGACATCGCCCGCTTTGCGCCCGAAAAGCACGACGCGCTGGAGCGCGCGGCGCGGCGAAACGAATGCGGCGTGAAGCCCGGCGAGCGCGTGCTGCTGAATATCGGCCGCATTTCCAAGGAAAAGAACATCGAGCAGATCATGCGCGTGTTCCCCCGGCTGCTTGAGGTGTATCCGGATGTGCGCTTTGTGATCGTGGGCGAAGGCCCGATGCGCGAGGCGCTTGCCAAGCAGGCGCGCGAGCTGGGCGTTGCCGATCACGTCACATTTGCCGGCCCCAAGCGCTGGGAGATCATCGACCAGTATTACGCGATGGGCGACGTATTCGTGAGCGCCAGCCGCAGCGAAACGCAGGGGCTGACCTATATCGAGGCGATGGCGTCGGGGCTGTGCGTCTGCGCGGTGAACGACGCCTGCCTGGACGGCGTGATCCACGACGGCGAAAGCGGCATCCTGACCGGCGAGGACGATGAAGCGCTGCTCGCCGGCCTGATCCGCGCTTTCAGCGAAGAGGGCAAAACCATCGCCGCCCATGCGGCGGAGCATGCCGCGCCCTTTGGCACGGAGGCGTTTGCCATTAAGATGGAAAAGTGCTATGAGACGGCGCTTGCCGCCGCCGGAAAGCGATAATATCCGCTCTGCACATCATCCTTTCCCTCATCGGGAAGGGATGATGCTTTTTTATTGCCGCTTTTCCCAAGCAATGAGAGGGCATAAACAGACCAATCAACCGATCAACGCCTGCAAGCTTAAATCATTACAGACATTTAATATAAAGTAAGGATTATGTAATGTCATTCAAAGGCAGAAAGTGATAAAATATCCTTGTGTTGTTATGTATGCACTTTTTTTCGTATTTTCAAAAGATTATATTAAACTGAAAGCATCAATAAGGAGGAAGAATTTGTGAAATTTAAATCTCTGGCCCTGCTGGCAAGCTGCGTGCTTGTGATCGGTTCCGCTGCGCTGGGCTCCATCGCCTATCTGACGTCCAGCGACACCAACGTGAACACCTTCACCGTGGGCAAGGTTGGCATGGAGCTGACCGAGACCAGGGTTACGCCGGAGGGCGTGCCCGTTGAGGGTGCTGATCGCGTCAAGGAGAACTCTTATCGCCTCATCCCCGGCGTCACCTATATCAAGGACCCGACGGTGACCATCAAAAAGGGCAGCGAGGAATCCTACGTCCGTCTGCTGGTGACGGTCAACAAGATGGCCGAGCTTCGCGCCATCTTCGGCAATGACTTCCAGCTGAAGGACATTGTTTCCACGTTGGACAACAATACGTGGGAGTACATCACCGTCAAGGACAATGGCGACAACAGCTCCACCTATGAGTTCCGCTATCGCGACCGCGACGGCAGCAAGACCGTCGGCACGCTGACTGCGGAGACGGATCTGGATCTTAAGCCGCTGTTCACCCATCTGGTTTATCCGGCGACGATCACCAGCGAGCAGAACGCCACGCTGCAGGGACTTAAGATCACGGTTGTCGGTCAGGCGATTCAGGCCATGGGCTTTGAGGAGACGACCGAAAACGACGTAACCAAGACCGCCGAGGACAACGCCTGGGCTGCCTTCTCTGTGCAGCATCCTGCCGCCGGAGAAGAAGGCGGCGATAAGGACGACGACGACGACGACACGACCGAGACGAATCCGCCCACGACTCCGGGCACCGGCGAAGGCGGCGACGAGAGCGGAGATGGCGACAAGGAAGATGAGAATGACACCTCCGATAGCGTTCCGGAGCCGACGCCGAATGGTGATATGTGGGTATGGAGCGGTCTCCATGGCGATCTCATGAAGCCTATTGTTATTAATAATCAGAACTTTGACAACGGCTATTATGCTGTTCGAATTGATGCCTCTGATATCAACGTGATGGGCGGAAGCGTATTCAAGGTTGCTGAGGATTATAATGATGTTGAAGATAATAGAGCTATTTACCTCACTAACAGCACTTTCCATGTAAACGAAGGCAGCATTATCGTGAATAATCCGAATGTTTTTGAGAATATCACTGTTGTGCTCATGAACGTCAAGATCAATCCGACTGCAGAAGACGACTTTGTAACCGATCCGGACGATTATAGCAAGTATTTCCAGAACTGCACTGTATCCGTGTACTAATAAAAGCCAATATCCAATGTATTCAAATGTGATTTCTTACGTTCAAATATTCTATTGATGCAAACGACAGAAGTCGTTTCATAAAAAAGAGGGGAGTAGTACACCATGAAAAAGATTCTGGCTATGGTCGCGGCGCTGTCCGTGATCGTGTCCCTGGCCGCCGGTGGCACCATCGCGTATCTGACGGATACCACCGAAGTCGCAGAGAACGTGATGACCGTGGGCAATGTTAGCATCGATCAGAAGGAAGATTTTGAAAGCACGAAGCAGCTCCTTCCGATGCAGACCGTCAAGAAGAAAGTTACCGTTGAGAACACTGGCGCATCTGACGCCTATGTTCGTACCTTCGTTGCTTTTGAGAAGGGCAGGGACAATACCTGGAAGGAGGTCATTAACTTCGCCAGGAACACGAGTGATTGGACCTGGCAAGACAGCATTTTTGATATCACCGTCGACGATGTTGTCTACGAAGTCTACGTCGCAAATTACAACGAAGTGCTTCCGGCGACCGATCCGAACACCACCACCCCGGCCAGCCTGGAGTCCGTTTCCATGATCGACACCGCCACCAACGATGACGTCGCTGTGTTCGACGAGGAATACACCGTGCTTGTCCTTTCTCAGGCGGTGCAGACCGCCGGCTTCGATTCCAAAACTACCTACGCTGAGAATTTCGCCGAGGCGTTCGCGACCGCTTTCCAGGGCGGCGCTGATAAGCCTCTGACCGCCGCAATGATCCAGGGTTGGTTTGGCGGCGAGACCGAGCCGGAAGCTACCCCGACCCCGATCCCGACCCCGACCCCGACTCCGACTCCGGTTACCGTTTCTGATCCTGCCGAACTGAAGACTGCGCTGACCAATGGCGGCAATATTGTGCTGAATAATGACATCGAGTTAACCAGCACACTTATGGCAAAGAAGGATGTAGTTATCGACCTTAACGGTAAGACGATAACGGCACCTTCTAGCGGCAATATGTTCCAGTCCCAGAGCAATGCGGAACCCAGCATAACGATCACCTCCTCCACGGCGGGAGCTGAGATCAACGTAACAGGAGGCGATACGTCGGTACTCCTTGGATACGGTAGCACTGTGATCAAAAATGTTACTATCAATGTAACGGGGTGCGATAATTATTCTCCCAACCCCTTCAACGTATACGGAGATCTTACCCTTGGCGAAGGCACCGTTGTTAACGTTGATTACCTCGGCACCGCGCTCATTAGCAACAACGGCGCAATTGCGATTGTTATCGACGGTGCAAAGATCAACATTGGCACCTTCAAGACAAACGGCACCGCTATAATAACTCTTAACAATGCTTCCACTCTTGAGATGAAAAACACAGAAATGACGATCGATGAATTTGTTCTCTCTAGCTTTGGCGGTGACAGCTTGGTTAGCAAAATAGACGGCGTTACAATTGAGGATTGCACGTTTAACGTTACCGACTCCAACGGAGCAAGCTGCACATTCGTAGCTAAAAACGATAAATACCGTTTGGTACAGAACTAAAATTTTAAGAAAAAATTCTAATGGAAAGAAGATCATGATGTTCCGTTGTAATCATTGTTAACAATGAGACATCGCTTCAGGCTGTGCTTGACGGTGCGAATGCCACCATTGCTGTTGACGGTGCTGCATTCACCGTGACCCAGTGGCCAAGTGAGGCAGTTTATCTTCAGTTTATTTCCCAATTAAACCCCAGCCACCCACTCCTCAGAAATGGAGAGTGGGTGGCTTTTTTATCGGGCACATACGCCGACACTTATCTTTTGTCGAGTGTCAGAATAAATCTTCAAATGCGGTTTTTGTTGCCGGAAAAACTACAGAAAAAGACGCCCGAATCATTCGGACGTCTTTTTGCAGTAAACTTATTTCGTCTGCGCCGCAAGCTCTGCCCGCGCTTCCCTCAGGCTTTTCAGGATGATCCCCTTCGCGCGCTGCGCCTGTTCCTTCGTAGCAGGCTCGACGCCCTCCAAGGGATAATCCATGCCCAGCTGCTGATACTTCGCTTTGCCCATTGTGTGATAGGGCAGTACATCCAGCGCCCTCAGGTTTTTCAGACCGCCGATAAACGCGCCCAGCCGCGAGAGCGCAGCTTCGTCGTCCGTGATCCCCGGCACAACCACATGCCGGATCCAGAGCGGCACGTTTTTGCGCTCCAGATATTTCGCAAAGGCAAGAATCCCTTCATTGGGCATGCCCGTCAGCTCTCTGTGCGCGGCCTCGTCAATGTGCTTGATATCCAGCATCACCAGATCGGTCATCGCCATGAGACGATCGAGTTTTTCATTGTAAGCCGATTTCCCTTCGCGATACGCCGCGCCGGAGGTATCGATGCAGGTGTGAATATTCTTTTCCTTCGCCAGGGCAAACAGCTCCAGCAGGAAATCGATCTGCAAAAGCGGCTCGCCGCCGGTGACAGTGATGCCCCCGCGGGAATAAAACGCCTTGTTGCGCATGTATTCTGCGATCAGCTCCTCGGGCGACATGCGCATGCCCTTGCCGAGCTCCCAGGTATCGGGATTATGGCAATACTTACAGCGCATCGGGCAGCCCTGACAGAAGATGACAAAGCGAACGCCCGGGCCGTCGACCGTGCCGAAGCTCTCTGTGGAATGAATGTATCCGTCCATGCGTTTATCTCTTCTCTGTAACCACTAAATAATGATCTATAAGCGCGAAGCGAAGAGGGGGTCCGGGGATTGCATCCCCGGGCGGGGTTTGGGGCCTGCGGCCCCAACGTCCCCTGCTCTCATATCAGATTTTGTCGTGGAACGTGCGGGAGATAACCTCGTCCTGCTGCTCCTTGGTGAGCTTGATGAAATTGACCGCATAGCCGCTGACGCGGATGGTCAGCTGCGGATACTTCTCCGGATGCTTCTGGGCATCGAGCAGGGTTTCCTTGGTGAATACGTTCACATTCAGGTGATGGCCGCCCTTTTTCACATAGCCGTCCAGCAGCGCCACCAGGTTGTCGATCTGATTATTCGTAGCCGTCATGGTCAGACTCCTTTCTTATTCTTCGTCGGCGTCTCCGTCCAGGCCCTCAAACAGGGTCGGATTGAAGCACGCGCCGCTGCCGCAGTCCAGATCCACGTCGATATCGCCGCAGAAGATCTGATCCTCCTTGCCCAGCGCGCCCGGGATGATGGAGAAGGTATTGGAAATGCCGTCCTTGGCGTCCTTGAACGGAAGCTTGGCCACGGAGGCCAGGGAGGCAACCGCGCCGTGGGTATCGCGGCGATGCATCGGGTTCGCGCCCGGGGCAAAGGCCTCGCCCTTCTTGCGGCCGTCCGGCGTGGAGCCGGTCGCCTTGCCATAGACGACGTTGGAGGTGATCGTCAGGATGGAGGTCGTCGGGATGGAATCG
>SVGO01000115.1 GCA_015056305.1 Clostridiales bacterium
GAGCTGACGGACGTGGAAATCACAGATGACAGCACGCTCTATGGCCAGGTGAAGAGTCTGGGCGAGCGCCTGGCCAAGGCGACGGGCCTTGACGAGATGGCCGATGACTTCGGCGATCTCTGGGATCGGATCACCGGCATGTAAGCGGGCGGTGCCCGCATCCTTTTCCGAAGAACTAAGCGATGCTTCGTTCTTCGGTGCTCGAAGCAAGATGTTTTGAGAAATAGTCCATCATGTAAAAAGGGATGTCAGAAGATTCTGACATCCCTTTAATCTGCGCGAAGCGTAAATGGGGGTCTGAGGGTTCGGTGCGTCGAACTGGGGCAGGAGTGAATGACAGCCCTGTGGGCTGTCAGAGCTGTCCTGACCGACGAGCGTCGAGCAAGGAGATGGAAATCCCTCAGGCAGGGGTTTGGGGATGCAATCCCCAACGTATCCTTACTCAACGCACAAAATTCGTCCACTTGCGCGGGGATTCCGGCGCGGGCGGCTCGATACCGTGCTGCCGGGCGATGGCAAAACTTTTCACCATCCAGCTGAGATTGCGCGCAAGCTGGCGCATAATCTGCAGGCCCTCTTCGTCCTGCTCCACCTGATCGGGCGTGCTGCCGTGCACCATGGGCCAATACTGGCTGGAGGCAATCGGCATGCCGGAGATATAGAAGTACTTATTCAGCTGATCCAGCGCGGCAGTCGTGCCGGCGCGGCGGGCGGAGACGATGGCGCAGGCGGGCTTGGCGCGCATCAGGCGCGAACCGCAATAGAACATTCTGTCCATCAGGCTGGTGATGCTGCCGCCGGCGCTGGCATAATGCACCGGAGAACCGAAGACAAAGCCGTCGGCCGCTTCGCATTTTTCCAGAATGCGGTTCACCATGTCGTCGTCATATACGCAGCGGTTGCATTTCATCCGGGCGCATGCGCCGCAGCCTGTGCAGCCGCGAACGGGCGCCGTGCCCAGCTGAACGATCTCGGTATTAAGGCCTTCTTCCTGCAAAATGCCTTCCATTTCGCGCAGCGCCCTGTATGTGCAGCCGTGCTCATGCGGGCTGCCGTTGATCAGAAGAATCTTCATATTGAAAACCGTCCTTTGGAATTGTTTGATTCATTATACGGCAGAGGAAGAGAAATGTGCAAGGAAAATGAACGGACAGGGATGGATAACCGAACTTTTTGTGAAAAAGATAAATATGCCTTGAAGCTGGAAATCAAATCCTGTATAATGTAGATACACCAATTTGTTTTATTACGGAGGAGGATTTCTTATGGGCGCTACCCTTCTGATCATGGCTGCGGGCATGGGCTCGCGTTACGGCGGCAACAAGCAGGTTGACGGTCTCGGCCCGAACGGCGAGATCCTGATGGAGTACTCCATCTATGACGCGATCCGCGCCGGTTTTGATCACGTCGTGTTCGTCATCAAGCCGGGCATGCAGGAGCTGATCGCCGGCATCTGCGGCGACCGCGTTGCCAAGAAGGTTAAGGTTGATTACGCCTTCCAGGATTTTTCCAGCGTTCCGTCTTTCTATCAGATCCCGGCCGAGCGTGTGAAGCCGTTTGGCACCGTGCACGCTGTGCTCGTCGCCAAGGACGTCATCCATCAGCCGTTCTGCGTGCTCAACGCTGACGACTACTACGGCGTGTCCGCGTTCAAGGCCGCGTACGACAAGCTTCAGACCATGAAGGCTGAGGGCGAGGCGTGCATGGTGGGCTATATGCTCAAGAACACCGTCTCCAAGAACGGCACCGTTTCCCGCGGCGTTTGCAAGTCCGATGACAACGGCTATCTGACCGAGGTTGTCGAGACCCTGAAGATCAAGCTGTGCGAGAATGGCGAGATTCGTGATATCGACGAGGGCGAACCGGGCAAGCTGCTCGACGCTGAGGCTCCGTCCAGCATGAACTTCTGGGGCTTCACCCCGTGGTTCTTCACCAAGCTGGAGGCCTACTTCAACGACTTCCTCAAGGGCCTGGCTCCGGACGCCATCAAGGCGGAAGCGCTGCTGCCGCGCATGGTGGACGACCTCATGAAGGCCGATGAGCTGAAGGTTTCCGTCCTCACCACCGACGCCCAGTGGTTCGGCGTCACCTATAAGGAGGACAAGCCGAACGTGCAGGCTTCCCTGAAGGCCCTGCATGACACCGGCGTGTATCCGGCTTCCCTTCACGAGTAATCGCATCTGACATCCCGTGCGGCGCTTATGGAGCTCCGCATGGGATTTTTTCTTCCTTGCAATCCGGCGAAAAGGCGGCGGGAAAGGGCTTATGAAATTCAAACCGACGATCATCAAAGGCGACGTGCCGGGGCATGTCAAGGTCAGAAAGGCGGCGATGATCTCCATTGCATTCAATGTGCTGGAGATTATTGCGGGTCTGACCATGATTGTGCTGGTCAACCGAATGCTGGCCGGCGACGTGGAGGCGAGCCTTGCGCGGCTGACGACGCTTCTGTGCGTGACCATTGTAGGCTGGGGCGCGGTGAGCGATATCAGCTCTGCGCTCACGAGCCTGAATCTGGTTCAGAAGACAAAGGAACTGGAGGAAGCCTACGGCCAATTGGAGGACCTCAACCGCGAAATGCGCGCCCAGCGTCATGACTTTATGAATCATCTTCAGGTGGTCTATAGCCTTATCGAGATGAACGAACCCGGCGAGGCGATGGCCTATATGGACAGGATCTATGGCGATATGCAGCGCGTGAGCCGCATGCTGCGCACGGCATGTCCGGCGGTGAATGCGCTGATTCAGGCGAAGCTGGTTGAGGCCAGCGAGCGCGGTGCGGAGCTTAAGCTCTCCATCGCCGCAAAATGGGACGACGAGCTCATGCCCGCTTGGGAGATCTGCCGTGTGCTGGCCAATCTGATCGATAATGCGCTGGACGCCGCCTGTGCGGCCAAGCATCCCGAGGGCGTCAAGCCGACGGTGGAGCTGGTGCTGGGCGAGGATCTGCGCAGCTGGTTTTTCTCCGTGCGGAACAACGGCCCGGCGATCAGCGCAAAGGCGAGGGCGCGGATATTTGAACCCGGCTTCACCACCAAGGCGACGGGGCAGGGTATGGGATTGTACATCGTCAGCCAGACGATCGCCGAAATGGGCGGCCAGATCACTGTCGATTCCCGGGACGGGGATACGGTTTTCTCCGGTTTTGTGCCCAGAAAGCGTCTGAAGTTGTCGGAAAGCGCCGATAAGTGTGAATAAAAATCAAAAAAGAATGACAAATCCATAAAATGAGCGTGAAAATACCGTTGACAAATTAACATAATTGTAATAAAATTGTTCCATGATGATATGGCTGGGCGAATATGTACGTCCATCCGTCAAGCAGTCCGTGCAAAGCGGACACGAAAGAGGGGATAGCAACTATGAGAAACAGGATCACCAAACGCTTTGCGATGCTGGCGATTCTGTGCGTGCTGATCATGGCGCTTGCTGCGCCGGCGCTCGCCGCCAGCTACAGCAAGGTTTATGGCCAGACGCAGGACAGGATCCGTGTGCGCGCGAGTGCATCTGCCAGCGGCACGATCATCGACAACATCGTTAAGGGCGCGTGTGTCTATGTCACCGAGTCCAAGACGAGCAGCGGCAATACCTATCTGAAGGTGAACTATCGCAACAGCGATGGCAACATCAGCAGCGGCTGGGTGCGTCTGGGCGACGGCAATGAGACTTATGTCAAGATTCTCAGCGCCGATCAGGCTCAGAAGACCTTCTCTGTCAAGAGCGGCAATCTGCCCTCCAAGAAGGTCGGTACGTTCACCGCGGCGCAGCGCAATGCTGCCGGCACGAGCGCGAGCACGAGCTCGTCTTCCAGCAGCGACTCCAACACCATCAAGAGCGTACAGACCATGCTCAAGGCGCTCAAGTATTACACCGGCGACATCACCGGCAACGTGGGCGACAAGACCAAGGCTGCCATCAAGCAGTTCCAGAGGGAGTATCATCTGTCGGTGGACGGCGTGGCCGGCCCGCAGACGATTGCCAAGCTGGAATCTGTCTACAATGATAAGGGCGGTTCCTCTGTGAGCACGTCTTCTTCGTCTTCTTCCGGCACCAGCCTCAGGCTGGGCTCTACCGGCACGAAGGTTCGTAATCTGCAGCAGGATCTGACCACGCTGGGCTATTACTGGGCCGACATCACCGGCAACTTCGGCTCCAAGACCCAGTCTGCTGTCAAGAACTTCCAGGAGAAGAACAAGCTGACTGCCGACGGCATTGCGGGCACCAAGACCCTCAATGCGATCGCTGCTGCGATCAGCAGAAACGGCGGCTCTTCCTCCTCCGGCTCTTCTTACACGAGCGGCACGACCCTCAAGCTCAACAGCCAGGGTCCGGCGGTCACGCAGCTGCAGACCGACCTCAAGCAGCTCGGCTACTATTATGCAGATATCACCGGCAACTTCGGCTCCAAGACCGAGGCGGCTGTTAAGGATTTCCAGCAGGCCAAGAAGCTGACCGCGGACGGCGTCGCGGGCTCCAAGACGCTTGACGCGATCTCCAAGGCCATCTCCAACGCGGGCGGCTCCATCAGCGACGGCTCCAGCCTGAAGGTTGGCTCCACGGGCGACAAGGTTCGCCAGCTGCAGCAGGATCTGACTGCGCTGGGCTATTACTACGGCGACATCTCCGGCCACTACGGCAACCTGACCAAGACTGCGGTCAGCAAGTTCCAGAAGGCCAAGGGCATCACGCAGGACGGCATCGCCGGCGCAACCACGCTCAATGCGATTGCCAAGGCGCTGGGCGGCAGCTCCAGCTCTTCTTCCAGCTCGCTGCGCGAGGGCGACGAGAGCTCCGCTGTTCTTGAGCTGCAGACCATGCTCAAGGAACTCGGCTACTATTACGGCGATCTGACCGGCAGCTTCGGCTCGCTGACCAAGCGCGCTGTGCGTCAGTTCCAGGATGACAATGATCTGACTGTGGACGGCATCGCCGGCACGAAGACGATGAACCTGCTGCGCAGCATGACCGGCCGTACGGCCAGCGACTCCGTCGGCACCGGCACTGTGACCAGCTCTTCTGTCGCAGATAAGGATTCCTACTTCGAGATCAATCAGGACGGCGTCCGCCTGCGTTCCACGTATTCTTTGACCTCTGCGGCGAAGACGACGATGAACAAGGGCAAGGCGGTCAAGGCGACCCGTAAGTATATCGTCGCCGGCACGACCTGGTATTACATCACCGTCAAGAACAGCTCCGGCACCTATCAGGGCTATGTCCGCGCTAAGGTGCTCGACAAGATCACGAAGGCCGAATATGACGGCAGCGGCGATTCTGTCACCGATACCGGCAGCGCCGAGATTCTGGGCATGATCCGCATCACGGCGAATAACGTCGCGATCCGCGAGAGCAACAGCTCCAGCTCCACCGCCATGGGCCATGCCAACAAGGGCGACGTGTTCTTCTACATGGACAAGGAAGGCAGCTGGTATCAGATTCAGTCCGGTTACTGGATTAAGGATACCTACGCCGATAAGCTGGACGACGACGAGGTTGACGATTACTTCGACAACGGCAGCTACGCCGGCGGTTCCTACAGAGAGGGCGATACCGGCGCGATGGTTCTGTGGATCCAGGAGGCGCTCACCGATCTTGGCTATTACAAGAACGATCTGAGCGGCCACTATGGCAGCAAGACCAAGGAAGCGGTTCGCAAGTTCCAGAAGGATCACAATCTGTCTGCGGACGGCATTGCCGGCCCGAAGACGATTGCCAAGCTGATGGAAGAGGTTAACGAGGATACGACCAGCTCCGGTTCTTCGTCGGCCGACAAGGAGAAGACGGTCTATAACATCAGCTGGAGCAAGATGAAGAGCGAAAAGCTGATCACCAATAGCCTGACGCTGACGGACATCAAGAAGGGTCTGTCCTTCGATGTCAAGGTTCAGTCCACCGGCAACCATGCTGACGTCGAGCCGAAGACGGCGAACGATACCAAGGTGCTCTGCAGCCTCTATGGCGCGGCCAATGCTGCTCAGCTCGAATCCGAGAATATGTATCAGCGCCGTGCTGTGATCGTGACCAACTCTGCTGGCCAGCAGTTCATCGGGTCCATCTATGCGATTCCGCACGGTCAGGATACGGTTTCCGGCAACAACTTCGACGGTCAGTTCTGTCTGCACTTCCTGGAGTCTACGATCCATGAGGGCGGCGGTTCCATCAGTGAGTCCGAGAACCATCAGGCGAAGATCAAGCAGGCGGCGAAGGATCTCAAGGCTGCGGGCTATACCGTTTCTGAGACCTACCCGTAATCATCTTACCACCCCCATCCCCTCTTTATACAAGGCGGCGCGAGCAATCGCGCCGCCTTGTCGTATTTTGAGCGCAGCATTCGCGGGGAAGCAGTCAGGATGAGATCATGGCTGCTGTGGGAGATAGGGCTTGACAAAGGAGAGAAAATTCAATATAATATTGCCCGATATGAAAAGGCGATGAAGCGGAAAGAGCACGCTTGAGCGCCTGCCATAGCGAGCCGGGGATGGTGTAAGCCCGGCGGCAGGAACATGCGTGCAGCCCTCCGAACAGCCTCCGGCGACGAGTCGGCCGTATGCCTGCGTTAAAGGCGAGAGAGGTCGCGCGTTTCGCGCGTCAACCGGAGTGGTACCGCGAATCGCGTCTGTTCGTCCCCGGACGGCAGGCGTTTTTTATTTACACTCCTTCCGTCACCGCCTGCGGCGGCGACACCTCCCTCGATGAGGGAGGCCAGGGGTGAGCGATGCAAAGAAAAAGGAGAGTTTTCAACATGAAGAAGATGACTTCCGGCGAGCTGCGCACGATGTGGCTCAATTTCTTCAAGAGCAAGGGCCATGCTGTGATCCCCAGCGCCTCCGTCATCCCGGAGAATGACCCGACCGTGCTCTTCACCACCGCGGGCATGCATCCGCTGGTTCCGTATCTGCTGGGCAGCAAGCACCCGGCCGGCACCCGCCTGACCGACGTGCAGAAGTGCATCCGCACCGGCGATATCGACGAGGTCGGCGATGCTTCCCATCTGACCTTCTTTGAAATGCTGGGCAACTGGTCTCTGGG